>DATKWT010000101.1 GCA_035529395.1 Dehalococcoidales bacterium
TGCCTGCAGGGCGATGTCTGCCCCGAATCTCCTGGCTGCTTCCAATCGATACTCGTCAATGTCAGTGGCGACTATGTGGCTTGCTCCGAGGGCGCGGGCCAGGAGAACGTGGAGCAGCCCGGCAATGCCACTACCGATAACGAGTACGCTCTGGCCCGGTCGAATGCCGGCGATTCTCTGGCCGCGGAGGACACAGGCCAGCGGCTCGATGAAGGTTGCCTGTTCATAGGACATGCTGTCGGGCAGGAGGAACGTGCCGCGGTCTACATTTATGGCCGGTAACCGGACATACTCGGCAAAGCCGCCCGGGTGGAAGTTCGTCCGGCGCAGGGTCTCGCACATGGTGTGGTGTCCGGTAAGGCAGTAGTGGCAGGTGTTGCAGGGGACGTGATGGGCGGCAATGACGCGGTCGCCCACCTTGAAGCCCTCCACGCCCTCGCCGACTTCTACAACCTGACCGGCAATCTCGTGGCCCAGCACCAATGGGGCACGGTCCAGGCGATACCACTCCATGACATCACTGCCACAGATGCCGCTGGCCTCGATTTGCACCAGCAACTCTCCGGGACCGATTTCGGGGATAGGCATCTCCTCGATGCGGATGTCCCGGTTGTTGTACCACATGGCAACGCGCATCGTTGCGTCGCCAACGTGGGCAAATGGAGCGCTCAACAGCTTCCCCCAGCAGACTCACCCTCTGCGTCCCAGAATGCTTTCAGCAGCATGAGCCTAACTCTACTGGCGTATTCCTTAGCAGCCTCCAGCTTTGCTGACAAGTCGAGAGCTTGCCACTCTTCTTCGCTAAGACGATTGTGGTCAAACAGATGATGGTGATTGGGACACAGGTATACGTAGTTGCTCTCGTCACCGGGTCCGCCCCCAGACTTGGGGAGGATGTGACAGAAGTGGGTGATTCTTTCTTCACCGCATATTTCATAGGATCGATAAGTGCTAGTGTGTGAGCTATCCTGTCTTTCGGTAAGACTCTGCAGCGAAGGCCCAGTCGTGTGCACGGGTATCTGGACTCCGAATTTCTCTTGTATTTTCCTTGAGCCAATCCAAGATTCTAGTAGTGCGATAACTTGATTTCTTACCTGAACAATTTCGTTGTGAGTGCCTACTTCCAGTTCACTGTGTGCATCCAAGAACTCATTGAACAGCCTATGTAATTGCCTTCGAAATTCGTAAGTATCATGATAAAATTTGCCGTATATATATTGTTTCTTTCTGGCGGACTTGTTATCTTTCACGCACTAGATACCTCGTCTGTCTGAACTGCCTTCCTCAGTACCGACTCCAGTCTTTGAAACTCTACAGAGAACTCTCGAATCACTCCTAATGTCGACTCAATATCGATATGCTCGTGTGGAAGCCAGACCTTGCCTTTCTTGTCAAATGGGTATCGTGCGTCCTGGTCATTGGCATAGCGCTCACCCCAATCGATGAGTTCAGTAATACGACACTGGAACGCAAGTTCTTCTTCAGGAAATAGCTTACGGTAACACGAATGCAAATGCTTAAGGTCATGCCTGATTCCGGGTTTGACTCTCCTTAGAGTAAGTGCTGCCTTAAGGAATAACTCTGCTGATTGTGTCAAGGCAAAATGTCCTGGGAGAAGGTTATAGACCGTAGCACGTTCCGCCCTCTGCTGTTCTTCAAAGATCACAATAGCTGCGTGCATATAGCCGCTAGCCATCTCAAAAAGCAGATCATACTTGGTTTTCTTATCAATGTCCCAAGCCATAGCCAGATGATGTGTGCTCGATTCACTCATTAGGTTTCGCTGTCCTTATACTTTCATACATCTCCTCGGCCTCAACGGGCGTCGCCCCTTCGTGGATGATGGCCCGAAGCGCCCGTATCATCGCAACAGGGAAATCGTTCTGCCAAACATTCCTGCCCAGGTTCACCCCGATGCTGCCCTTCTGCATGCCGTCATGGACGAAGTCGAACACCTCGCGCTCGGTGTCGACCCGGGGGCCGCCGGCCATGATGACCGGTACGGGACAGCCGGTGACCACCTTCTCAAAGTCCTCGCACCAGTAGGTCTTGACGACGCGGGCCCCTAGCTCGGCAGCAATACGGCAGCAGAGGGCAAGGTATCGGGCGTCTCTCTTTTCCAGCTCCTTGCCGACAGCCGTAACCGCCATCACCGGTATGCCGTATCTCTCCCCCTCGTTGACCAGCTTCGACAGGTTCAGGAGCGACTCCTTCTCGTAGTCGGTACCTATGAAGACGGAGAGCCCCACCGCGGAGACATTAAGGCGGATTGCTTCCTCCATGCTGGTGGTGATACCTTCATTGGCCAGGTCTTTGCCCACCATGCTGGTCCCGCCGGACACCCTGAGGATAATGGGTACGCTGTTGTTCGGGTCGACACAGGAGCGCAGCACTCCCCTGGTGATGAATAGCCCGTCAGCGTAGGGAAGGAGCGGCTCGATTGTCTTGCGCGGTTCCTCCAGCCTTCGTGTCGGACCCTGGAAGTATCCGTGGTCCACCGGCAGGATGAGGACATGCCCGTCACTCTGGATTAGCTGCGCGAGGCGGTTCGCCATTCCCCACTGCATTTGCCTGACCTCCTTGCTTGGTCTGTGTTGGCTGGCTGGCTCAGACCTGGAACTGACCGGTTTGACTATTATACAACAAGCGGGCCAATGGTGGTATCGGTCGGTGCTTGGAAGGCACCTGTTCCGTCTTGTACGGTGTAGGGCCGCTGGGCTATAATTATTCGTTGCCACTAGTCTAACGGATGAAGAAAGGCACAGAACTTCGTAAACTATGAGCACCTGTATTTCCTGCACAAAGTGTAACCCGGGCGCGATTGTGGGGTATTCCTGTTTTGTCTATTGTTGAAGTCAGTCATATAATCAAGGCCTATCGTGATCACACCGTGGTCAACGACGTCTCCTTCGACGTGAACAGCGGTGAAGTGTTCGGCCTGATTGGTCCCAATGGTGCCGGCAAGACCACCATCATCAGGATGATGATGGATTTGGTCAAACCGGACTCCGGGAAGGTTACCATACTCGGGGAGGCATTAAGCGAAGCCGCCAAAAACCTCATCGGCTACCTGCCTGAAGAGAGAGGTCTCTACCTGAACATGAAGGTAATAGAATCGCTGGTCTATCTTGCCACTCTCAAGGGCATGGACAAGCAGAGCGCCGCGCAGAAAGCGGAAGAGCTTCTGCAAAGAATAGATATGCTGCCACACCGTAACAAGAAGATAAAGGAACTGAGCCGTGGCATGGGGCAGTTTGTCCAGTTCCTGGTCACCATCATCCATGGACCCCGGTTGGTTATCCTCGATGAACCTTTTGCCAATCTGGACCCGGTCAATACCCAGCTTATCAAAGACATGGTGCTTGAGATGAGAAACCAGGGAAAGGCCCTCATCCTGAGCACGCACAGAATGAACGAGGTGGAAGAACTCTGTGACCGCATACTGATGATGGATGACGGACGTACAGTCCTTTACGGAAACCTGGCTGAAATCAAGGAACGGTATCGGAACAACTCTGTCGTGGTGGAGTATGAGGGGGAGTTGGGTAAGGTGGCCGGCGTAGTCAGGAGACAGGAACATAATGGGCATATTGAGCTCTTCCTGGAGACCGGGACAGCACCGCAGCAGGTGCTGGCGCAACTGGTGAACCGGGGTATCGTGGTGAAACGTTTTGAGGTATCTACTCCTCCGCTGCATGATATATTCCTTCAGGTGGTTGAAGCAGGGCAATGAACAAGACACTGCTGGTGGTAAGGCACGAGTTCCTGCAGGTGGTGAAGAGGACAAGCTTCATTATCCTGACCCTCCTCTTTCCGCTGATAGGCTTTCTCGGCATCGGCATCTATCAGATTGCCCAGAATGTCGGCGGCTCATCGGATGCTGACAATCCGCTGATAGGTTACGTGGATGAGCTTGGCGGCTTCGAGGGCTATACCACCCAGGGAGACATCACCTTCGTGCCGTACGAAACACGTGACGGGGCAACCCAGGCCTTGCTTGCAGACGACATCGACGAGTATTTCGTTATTCCCGGCGACTACGTGTCCCGTGGACTGATAACAAGATACACAATGGAGCAGGAACTGGAAGTATCCGGAACAACGCAGTGGGCGATGAGGGTCTTCCTGCAAAGCAACCTTCTCGAGGGACAGACCGCCCGTGAGATTGCGGACAGGGTGAAATCGCCGATGTGGCTCCAGAGCTTCCTTCTTGACGAAAAGGGCGACATCGCCAGCGAGCAGGGCGGTTTCGCGGCTTTCTTCGCCCCGATGGTGTTCGGTTTCCTGCTGGTAATGTCCATCGGGATGACGTCCGGTTTCCTGCTGCAAGGACTGGGAGAGGAAAAGGAGAACCGGATTATGGAGGTACTGCTCTCCTCGGTCTCCACCCGGCAGTTGCTGACGGGAAAAGTGCTCGGCCTGGGCGCTGCCGGACTGCTGCAGGTTGTAATCTGGCTGGCTTCGATGATGGTCCTGACGCGCTTGACCTCCGAGACGGTGGGAGGCGAGCTTGCCGGCATTCAGATACCGGACAACATGATGATACTCGGTATTGTCTATTTCGTGCTGGGCTATCTCTTCTTCGCCGTGATGCAGGCGGGTGTTGGCGCCATCGGCTCCAACGCCAAGGAGAGCCAGCAGATGTCGGTATTTTTCATCCTTCCGGCGATATTACCCTTCTATATCTTCATCATCTTCCTGCGGGAGAATCCTGACCACGTTCTTAGCACGATAATGACCATGTTTCCGCTGACTGCACCGATGACGGTTTTCCTTCGAATGGGCCTGTCTGAGATTCCCGCCTGGGAACTGGCGCTAAGCATTTCCCTGATGGTTGTCAGCATAGTCGGCGGACTCTGGTTCTCTGCCAAGGTATTCCGCGTCTTCGTGCTGATGTATGGGAAATCGCCGAATCTGCGCGAGATCTTGCGCTATCTGAGGGAAGCCTAGCAGGATGATGAAAAAGGGGAGTACAGAGGGAACACCCCCAGATACAACCTTTCCCCCCTTCCGCAGAAGGCTCCTTCCTGGACAGGAAGGGTAAGGCGGCCCAGATAGGCCGCACGGGGGTTGGTCGAAAGGATTTTTCACAGACTACCAGCAAAATGGTTCAACTGGGACGTCGGGTAATGTAGCCACCCAGGATGAAACTCTCCCGGGAAGCGATGTCAGCTAGTCCCTCGGGGTAAACGAGCAGGGCGGAAACGTTGTCACTGCCGCCAAACCGGTTCAGTGTACGGTCGTAGATTCTCTCTTTCAGGTAGCGGTTGGAGTCCCGGATGGCCCGAAAAGCAAAGCCCTGCAGGTCACCATCGACGCGTTCCCGGAGAACGTCCTCCAGTGCCCTCTCTTTATCATTCCCCCGTATCGAAAGGATGCCGTCACTGGCGATAATGAAAAAGTCGCCCTCGGTCAGGTCGATGGATATCGGTTTCAGGTAGGTGTTCGGCGTCCCTATAAACTCCGGGATACCCTCGATTGTTGCTATCCCTCTATGGGACAGGTGTCCGTGGAAGAGGTAGCTGTCACCGGCAACGAAGGCGACTGCCTGGCGGTCACTCGCCTGTCCGGTTTCGGGGAAAGCAATCAGGCTCAGCGTAGCTCCGTCATCTCCCAGGGTCTTTCGGTTGAGGTCGTTGAGTATGGCTTCGAGGTCATTCACATTACCTTTCTGCAGGTGACGGTCCAGTTTGGTGAACAGCCTTCGCGAGGAGTCGGTTATCCCGGGAGGGTCGGAGATGGCGAAGACCTTCCGAGACGGGTTGACATAAAGGCAGTCACTATCGTAGACGAAGTTGTTTGAGCCCAGCATTACCTCGATGAAGACGTTGTCCGCTCCGGGATGAGTGCCACCGCAGAAACCGGGACCGGTGACTACCGGCCAGGTAATCACGCTCTCATGTGAGGGGAGGGTCTCCCAGGCTTTGCGGAACTTCTCTTTCATGTTGTCGGAGGTGTAGTGAGCGAAGCGGTCGAACAGTGCAGGATACTTCTGAAATACCCCCTTTTCAAAAACGGGATGGTGCTGAAGCTGAAATAGGTCCGTCATGCCCTGCTGTTCTACCTTCTATCCGACACTGCGGCCGGCCGGCTGCAATCATCTACCAGTGTTACGTTTACTGGCTTATACTCTCATTGTACCGGGCATCAGCCTCCGACTGCAATTATAGTATTACCACTGTCATTCTGAATGAAATGAAGTGGGAGGTCGCTGTCTGGCAGCGGCACAGAATCTCAAGGAAAGGACGAAAGAATCCCTGCTATCTCTTCACCTC
>DATKWT010000102.1 GCA_035529395.1 Dehalococcoidales bacterium
TACTGCCCGATGAGGCCCAGAAGCACGGTCTGGTGAAAGACATCGAGGTGGATGGGGACGGAATGGTTCAGGCCTTCGACGGACCCGGACTGGGCGCGGAGATAGATTTCGAGCTGATCGAACGGAACAAGATTGCTGAGTTTTGTTGACAACCAATCGCGCTTCACCGCGATTGGTTGTTATCAGTACTAGTTGAAATGGGGAATGTCGATTATTTGAGGTTTGCTCTTAATGGAGACTGAAGCATGAAGGATCTTGAAGGAAAAGTAGCATTTGTAACCGGCGGCGCGAGTGGCATTGGCCTGGGTATGGCAAAAGCGTTCTTGAATATGGGTATGAAGGTCGCTATTGCGGACATACAAAAGCGTCGATTACCAAAAGCAGAAGCGGTATTGAATAGCCCGGGAAACGTGATTTCCATTGAGCTGGATGTTCGAGACCGTTCTGCGATCGAACGGGCGGCCGACAAGACAGAGGAGGCCTTCGACAAAGTACATGTCGTGTGCAATAACGCCGGTATCGGCGCCGGCGGCCCCGGGCACTTGATCCCGGTGGAATACTGGAATAAGGTACTTGATATCAATCTCTACGGGGTGTTCCACGGGGTCCAGGTGTTCTTCCCGCGGATGAAGCGCCACGGCGAAGGCGGTCACTTCGTAAACACCGCATCGACGGCGGGGCTGCAGCCCAACCCGGGCCAGTCCGTATACTGCACCAGCAAATATGCCATCGTTGGATACACCGAGGTCCTCCGCAGCGATCTGGCCAACGAGGATATCTCGGCTTCAGTGCTCTGCCCATGGGTAGTGGACACACCGATCTTTCATACGAACCTGGACGACGATGATGTGGAGGGCATTGCAGAGCGCAAAAAGGCAATGCCCTGGCTAAAGGACTTGGCTGTATCACCGGACCTGGTCGGCGAGCAGGTCGCAAATGGCATCCTCAATGATGAGTTGTATATCTTTTGTGACGGGGAAGGGTCTCGAGATATGATCGAAAGGCGTGTGAAAGCCATTCGCGATGCCTTCGACAGACAGTTTCCGAAGTAGAGGAGATGCTGATTTCAGAGACGAGATGCAGGAACCGGAAAAAGAACGGTTCTATCCGCCTGTCAACAGCAAAGAGACGTCCCAATGAAACAGACTGAAAAAGCACCTGTCGTAACGACCACCATCGACACCAGACTGGGGAGAATCACGGGTATCGACCACCAGGATGCCATGACCTTTCTTGGTATCCGCTACGGCAAGCCGCCAACCGGATCCCGGCGATTTCTGCCGCCGGAAGCCAGCGGCGCGTGGTCCGGCACTTACGATGCCACGTTCTTGCACAATCAGGCCGTACAAGTTGTTCACCATACTTTCTACCATGAGACCCAACGTGAAGAAATGGGTGCCCTGGACGAGGACTGTCTGTTTCTCAATGTATTTACCCCGGCAGCAGATGGCCTAAGACGACCGGTGATGGTTTGGATCCATGGCGGCGGCTACGTCGAAGGGTCTGCCAACGAATACAACGGCATTCGACTGGCCACCCAGGGAGATATCGTCGTGGTCGCCATCAATTACCGTGTAGGTGCATTCGGTTTCTTCGACTTGAGCGCCCTTGGTGCCGACTACAAGGGTTCTGCTAACAACGGCGTTCGCGACATGATTCTGGCCTTGGAATGGGTCCGTGACAACATTTCCGACTATGGGGGCGATCCCGACTGCGTCACGATCTTTGGGGAGTCTGCCGGTGGCGAAGCAGTGCTGCTGCTCCTGGGCGCACCCGAAGCCGAGGGGAAGTTCCACCGGGTCATTGCCCATTCTCCTGGTGGCGGATTGGCCGACCCGAAGAAGAGGAGCCTGCAGGATCTTTGCCGGCACTTTGGCAAGGAGGAAGCGCTGTCGTCTAACGGCCTCCTCGATTATCTGCTCGAAATGAGGGCGGATGATCTTCTAAAGGTCACCAGAACCGGGCCGAGCATCGATGGCGTCGTTGTTACCCGTACCGCAATTCAGGTCTGCCGCGAGAAAGGGAGCGACGGTGTCCCGATCATTCTGGGCACCAACCGCGATGAGGGCACCTTTATGTCCTATGGCACCGGACCCGGACGCTGGACAGATGAGATCGACCGCAAGGGATTCGAGTTGGTAATGACAGACTTAATGCGCAGGAACGTCCTCGGGCCCGCTGAAGCTGCCGACGCTTCGGGTAGCCCGGTGTGGCTCTACCGGCTTGATCTGCCGAGCACGTTTCTCGAGGGCAGTCTGGGGGCCACCCATGCGGCGGATATTCCGCTCACGTTCAACTATCCGGCAATCGGTACCAAGTGCCATATCTTCTATGTGCCTATTTCTCCCAAAGCAATCGAACTGGGTCAGGCCTGGTCCTCGACGTGTATGCAATTTGCCCGCACAGGCGACCCAAACGGTGCCAGATACTTGCCGGATTGGCCGGTCTACGATATCCGGACTCGCCGGACGCTGGTTCTGGACGCACCGTGTCGTGTCGTCGATGATCTCGATGCCAAGGATGAACGGGACCGGGATCCTGCTATCTATGCAGCATTCATAAGACATAAGGAAGCGATGTAGAATTGGCCATGCCAATAGGACTCTGTCATGGCACTTGAACTACCGTGGTGATGCTGAGGAACAGGATGGCAAGCAAAGAGGCGTTCAGGTTTCAGTATAAGGCTCTAGTACGCCTAACAAAGGTGAAGGCTGCCCTGACACCTGAACCCTTAATAGAGTGAGTATTTCCAGACTCCTCATCGCCAACAGGGGCGAGATTGCGATACGCATACACCATGCGGCCGCTGAACTTGGGATTACAACCGTAGCTGTCTTTTCAGTTTATTCTTACCACTAGAAGGATACGCCCCTCTCTTATTACACACAACACGTTACACTACCCACCGTCGTGCACAGTTTGCTATAGAGAAGCCCTTTGCTGTACAATAACAGTACCATACAATTTTCTTCTTCATTCTTCATATCCTTTATGAATAGGCCCGGAATAGAGCCGGGCTTATTCATTTTCGGCATTCGTTATTCGAGGACACGATCCTATTTATTGGTCACGGAAGACTGTTCTGTGTGATCAGGCACAGAGAAAGGGGCTGGGGACATCTCCCCAGCCCCTTCGCAGGTCCTTACTTTCAGGACGGCACGTATCAGCTCTTACCGATCCTGAACATCTTGGTGCCACACTGAGGACAGATACCTTGAGTCGCCGGTTTACCGTTCTTCATTGTTATGGCCTTGACGTCCTTCATCTCCCTCTTGGCACGGCACTTCATGCAATAGGCTTCCACAGCTCACCTCCTTTCGGTCAGCCGCGCCCGGGCTCCAGACGCCGATAGAGGGAGTTCCGATGTGGGGTGCCAAGCTCAGGGCCGAGCGCTACTCCCCGAGAACCGTCCACGTGTACCAGTACCTGGTGAGGCGCTACCTCGACGGCAATCCCGTTCCTACCAAGTTCGAGTTGCAGTCCTACCTGGCCTACACGCTCTTGAACTACCTTTGGATGCACCCCTTGTTTGAGAGGCAGTGAAGGCGTGGCTTGCGAAGCGCAGGCATGCCGGCCTGGTGCTTACCGGAAAGGAGAGTACTTTCTTACTCGTGCCGGACGTGACCAAAGGCTCATTGACAAGCAGCAGGGGTGTGCTACGCTGAAAGCAGGAGGAGGCGTTCAAGTGTACGGGGGCGTTAGGAAGATGCGGGGACTGCCGGACCGGATGGCCAACGGAATACCGCCAGCCAGCGTCGGTACTATGACGACACCGCTGACACCTCCGGGAATACTGTATCTGACAAAGGATCATGGGCTATTGCTGGTACTGGAAGCTCACAAGTTTGCACCTCTCGGGCTTTTTCAGCCGATATCCTGAGCCTAGAATAGGATTATGAGCAATCAGAAGCTAGCCGTCAAGAAAGGGACCGACTCTACAGACGAGTCGAAGCCGCAGGAAGTGGCAGAGCAGGGCCACGTGGAGTTGTTTGGAAGGGAATTCCGCATCGTTCAGAACGGCCTTGACCCGGACGAAGTCGTCGATTACCTCCAGAATGCCAGTGACACAAGTAACGCTACCTTCAAACATCTGGAGCAGTTCTCCGCGATACAGGCAGTTGCCAAAACGATGGAGGAGTCGGTAGCTCAAGCCAAGCGGCTAGCGGAAACCGCCAGAGAACAGGCGGAGGACGAGGCCCAGCAGGAGAAAGCCCGGGTAATCGAGGATGCGAAACGGCAAGCGGCCGAGAACGTCCGCCGGGTGACCAAGACCTATCTCACCTCCCTCGACACGGTCTACTCTGCTCTGCTCGAAGCTATCAAGGACGCCTTTGAAAAGACCAAGGAGACGGCGACCAAGACCCTTGCCGAGATGGAAGAGAACGCGCAGGATGAGGTTGTGGCGCAGCTGGAGCAATCTATCCCGGATACCAAACAGCCTGAAGAGGGGGCATCAGGATCCGAAGCTGGTGACAGCGAAGTTATTACGGTCGAGGGGAAGGAGGAGACACAATTCCAGAGAGACGACGGCCCCGACTTGGCCGGTCTGTACAAAAGCTGGGAAAACCTGCGGGAGAGTGAGAGATTGCTCGAGGCTACCATTCGGGACAACTCTGCCAGCGTTGAAGGCGAGAAACCTGCCGATACCAAGGCTGCTACGCAGAGCGAGGTTGAGAATGACCCACAAGGCGAGGTAGAGCAGGAACCTGCCAGACAGGCTGATGATATACAGGGTGATGAGGAGCAGGAGCCTTCCGCCGTCACGACCGGTTCAGAGAGCGACGAAGAAGAGTATCCAGGTGCCGAGACAGCCGGTGACGAGTCTGGTGAGAAGGGCTCTGATCTCTACCGTGGCAACGTAACACTGGTACTTCCGAAAGGAGTTCCGGTATCGTGGCGGCTGGACCTGAAACAGCGAATTCTGGAGACCCCGGGCGCGCAGATCCTGTCGGAGTCATACACTTACGAAGACGAAGACGGAGACAAGCTGATGCTGTCGCTGAGCGAGCCCCTGGCGCTGCCAGATATACTGCGAGAGCTGCCTGGCGTGATAAGAGTGACCGACCCAAGCAATGCTGGCGCTCACAAGCGCAAGGGTTTTAAGTGGCTGTCTGGTAACCACCAACAACAGCAGATTCTCGTGATAGAGCTTGGCGGCAACGCTATCCGCCAACTTTTGAGGTAGTCCGGATCTAACTTGACAGGTCTACACTGAGGATTGTGTTGAGAGGCCGCCACCATTGCACTCAACCGATAACGAACCGAAACCACGCCCTCTTCAGCGATTCGATCATCAATGCTCCTCCATTGGTGTGGCGATAAGGAAGTACAGCCCCGGGTCCTGCGCACCGAAGGTCGTTGGTTCGAATCCAACCCCCGCTACCACCGTCATGATGAGTCGGGGTTGGTTCTGCCTGGCTCTGTTACTTGAGCAGGCTCGGCAATCGTGCCAGTCCTTCAGAGACTAGTGTAGTGTCTCGTAAATATCTTGACGTATAATGGATGTTGATGTCATTCCAGCGCAGGCTGGAATCCAGGGGGCAAACACGTATCCCGGATCGAGTCTAACAGGGTGATGAAAAAGGGGAGTCCAGAGGGAGCGCCCCTCAGAAGGGGCGAAACCCCTCTTCCGAGAGGGGCCGAAGCCTCCTTTGGCAGGGGTGTCTGGGCGTCATTCTTACAGAATGACGTTAGCAGAATCCGAAACCAGATTCTGCCGGTGTCCCCCAGATATAATCTTTCCCCCCTTCC
>DATKWT010000103.1 GCA_035529395.1 Dehalococcoidales bacterium
GAAAGAGCGGTATATCCTCTCCAGCGTATCGTTGGCGCCGTTCATCACCCCGGTCATCACCATCTCAGCAATATAGTCCATATATTCGCTATAGCTGCCAAAGTCGTTCTTGTAGCCCACTTTGTAGGTAAAACGGTATACCTCGTCCTCGCTATACTCATCGACAATCACCCTGCGGAGTCGCTCTCCGACCTCACGCGGCAGAGGGTCGGGCCAGAGGTAGCTGGTATAGCGGCGCATTTCCGGCAGGGCATCTTCCTCCAGAAAGGCATCGACAATTTCGTCAAAGGCGTCGTCCGCCCCGTTCTCAGCACCAATTGCGACCATGTCCGCTACGCGGTCCAGGAACTGCTCGTAACCGGTGAAGCTCTCGGTATATCCTTTCCGGTAAACGCGGCGGAATCGCTTAATGTCGTTGAGCTGTTCGGCGATAACCCTTCGGACATCTTCCCGAATTACCTGCTTGTAACCCTCCGGCCAGAAGGTCTCCGCAGCCGAATCTTCATCTTCAGTGTCAGGCATGAAATGCATTGCCGCTTTGCTCCGGTGAGACCGATTCAGGGACCGCCCCGGATATAAATCACCTGTCCGGAAACGAAACTGGACTCATCCGAGACCAGGAACTGGACCACGTTGGCGACGTCCTCTGGAGTACCCATCCGTTTCAACGGTACCCGGACGGTAGCAAACCTACGGAAATCATCCAGGTACATGCCATCTTTACGCGCCACACTCCGGGTCATCTCGGTATCTATGTACTCCGGTGCGACGCAGTTGACGTTGATTCCGTAAGGCCCCAGCTCCAGGGCGAGTGCCCTCGTGAATCCCTGAACGGCCGCACTGGCCGCCGCGTATGCAGTCTGTCCACGCTCTCCCATGCTGGCGGGGACCGGCGAGGATATGTTGACAATCTTGCCGTAGTTCTGCCGCACCATGTACTTCTGGACGGCCCGGGCACAGTTGAAGCTTCCCCTCGCTTGTGTGGCAAGCGCCGTGTCCCAGTCATCCTCGGACATCTTGTGCAGAGGGGCATCGCGCCTGATTCCGGCGCTGTTCACCAGGATATCGACGCCACCGAAGCGCTTCTCCGCTACCTTGAATACCTGGGCAACCTCGTACCCACTGGTGACGTCAGCCTTAACCGCCAGGGCCTGCCGTCCCTTCTTCTTGAGGCGGTTAGCGACATCCTCGGCATATGCAAGGTCAATATCACTGGCAACAATCCTGGCGCCTTCCTCGGCCAATCTGAAGGCAATCGCCTTCCCGATGCCGCGACCGGCGCCAGTAATAATAGCAACCCTGTTCTCCAGCTTCACCGATCTTCCTTGAAGGCCCGGAAACTAGAGCTTCTTCATCAAGAATTCGCAGAATCCGTCGGCAGCCGTATTCTTGGGCATGCTGGTGATGACTTCTATCTCCTGATGCTTGCACACCGTGTCCAGGGCCGTGAGGCAGTAATCCTTGCATGTCATCAGGTTGGCGACTTCATCCCCGCACTTCTCCTTTATCGCACCGAATAGAGCACACTGAGGTATCCGGTACTCCAGCGCCTCCGAGTTGTTCAGCGTAATCGGGACCTTGAGGAACGCCTGGGTGCCAAGGTAGGCAATCTCAATGAACCTTTGCGGGATATGAGGCCAGACCATGAACTGGCTACCCTGGCGGTCAACGGACTCCAGCACCACCTCGATAGTGCGGTCGGAATACTCCTCGCCGAGCTGAATCGTCTTCTGCATCCAGGCCCCACCAAGCTCCTTGAAGAGAGCGCTGGCCACGTCCGCGATATCAGCCTTCTTCTTGCCCTTGATGGCTTCCGCCAGCCGGGAAGATACGGCATCAGCATTGAATTCGCTGCGGATCATGTTAACCATGTCCTCGTTCAGGTCGAACGAGTACGGCCGCGGGGCCACAAACACCTCATACGGTGTCTTCTTAAGTTCTGCGAACGGGTCTTTCGTTTTCGCCATATCTCTCTCCTATTGTGATGTCCACTGCTCGCCGGAAACGTCCGGACGTAGACGCTCCATAGCAGGTATCTCTATTTTGATGGCGTCTACGGGACAGACGTCGATACACAAATTGCATCCCGTGCATTTGTCCCTGCGTGTGGCAAAAAGTACGTAGTTGCCGTCGATCCTGGGGTCCATCTCCTCCAGCCGCTTCTCCTTGGACATGACACGCGTTACATGGAAGACGCCCTCAGGGCAAATCTGCAAGCACTTCTTACACAGGAAAGGAACAGTACACTTCTCCATGTCGATTGCTATCTTGGGGTACTTCCTCCCCCAGATGAATTCTGGTATCTTCGTTGGCATCGTCATAGCCATACCTCCGCTACAGCTGGTACTGTGTCCCTTCTTACCAGACTAATTGCCTCTCTGGGACAAGCCGTGTGGCAAAGGCCGCAACCGAAGCACTTAAACTGGTCTATGTTAGCCTTTCCGGTGGTCGTCTCAAATTTGAGGGCGCCCCACTGGCACCGCTGGGCACAGATGCCACAGCCGTTGCACTGCTCATAGTCAACCTGGGCAAGATAATGGCTCTTCAGAACGCCGAGACCAAAATCGACGCCATTTCTTAAGGAACCACAATCAGGATAGTCGCACTGGCAGAAGCCGCCAATGAAGGGGGCGCCAAAGAGCATCAGGATATGTACAAATCCCCTGTCGTCCATCTCATGGTTCCATTCGATGGCTTCATCAGCGTTGACGAACTTGACACCGCCCTTGTATCTCTCCGGCCAGCGTTCCCACTTGAGCATACCGACACCCATGCCCATGCAGGTGTATTCGCGCTCGTTCCTTTCATCGATTGCCCGAATGCCCTTCCTGCATATACAGGACATCAGGGCTATGGGAGAGCACAGTTCCAGCACACGGTCAGCATCATCGCGAGGAACAACCATACTGCCCTGTCCGGTTTTCTGCAGTATCTCCCTGATCCTCTCGAACTCTGCCTTGTCATTGTTCTCTACGGCATTCATCAGGTCCTGATGACTTGGCCCGGCACGGGCACCGGTTTCCAGTCCAACCTCAGCTCCTTTAAAGCCTTCGCCAGGAGCCCGCAGCTTGTACATGTTCCTTGCATAGTTCCTGGGGTTCAGGTACCAGATTCCGTCACCGTGCTCTGGGTCCCCAAACTGTTCACACATGAAACACATCTCTTCTACCTCCTTGTCATAATTCCTTAGCGTAATTATAGTAGCAAGCGTCTGCCTGTTTCCTTACACAGGTGGCCGCGTTCGAAAATGCAATTAGCGCACATCCGGCAATTCAGGCAGCGCTTGGCTTCCTGCACTGCCTGCCAGCGGCTGTAACCCAACTCATCTCCCTCAAAAGTCCTTATTGCCTCTGCAGGGAGTAGTCTCGGCATTTCCCAACGCCCTTTGCGAGTTAAGTAGGCGGGAATCTGCTCCGGCTTGATTGTGAGTTCAATTCGAGATTCCTTCACTGGTATTACATACCGCCCGCTGAGGTATTGGTCGATAGAGGTGGCGGCTGTGCGTCCGTCAGCCATAGACTCAACTATATGGCTACCGGTACCTGATCTGTCTCCAACAGCAAAAATACCGGGAACATTTGTCTCAAAAGTGTCGTTATTAACCTGTAAACCACCTCTTTTACCTTTGCCCGATGATGCTCCAGGAACATCACCCATGTCAGGAATTCGCCTCTTAGGTAGAAATACGTTAGCCGCATCCACTACAATATCCGCATCCACAACGTAGTCGCTGTTCGGACCCTCCATTTCCACCAGGGGGAACCCCTTGAGGGTGCGGTGAACTTTACCTTTACCACCCGGGGGGAGAGGCATTAGCCGCTTGAAGTTAATCCCACTTACCTTGGAGCCATCTTCTGATGTAAACTCCTGAGGGGCCAGGGATGGCTCTATCTGTACACCTTCTCTTTCTGCAGCCTCAAGTTCCCATGCAGGGGCTGCTATGTTACCCGGCTCATTCCTGTCACCTATCGCCTCTAAACAGGCGATGTGTACCTCTTCAGCCCCGAGTCTAAGTGCAGTTCGGGCAGCAGCTATAGCTACAGAATCGCCTCCTATCACCCAGACCTTCCCCTTAAGTGCTGGTCCTTGCCCCAGTTTCGATTCCTGTAACAAGGGTAAGGCGGAGAATACTCCTGGCAAGTCGGAGCCCGGTATTCCTAGCCCGGTGCCTCTCTCGGCTCCGCAAGCAATCAATATGGCTTTGAATCCTTGTCGCCAGAGATCACTAATGCCCAGGTCCTTACCGATACAAACATTAGTGTGAATTCTAACACCCAGGGCTTTGATGTAATCGATATCAGCCTGGATAGCCTCCTGTGGCAGGATGAAATTAGGTGTCATTGTAGCTGGTATCCCACCGGGCGTGGATGAAGCTTCAAAGACTATGGCACCGTATCCCTTTTTAACCAGGTCGGAGGCTGCCGTTAACCCGGCTGGTCCCGAACCAATGATAGCTATCCTTTCCTCTCTCTTCCTCCTGACTGGTCTCGGTTTCTTGCCGTTTCCCTGCTCTGCGGCATGCCGTTCCAGCCACTGAACAGCAATCGGACTATCCAGTACATCCCTGTTGCACTCATCTTCACAAGGATGCCAGCATACGTGTCCACAAATGGATGGAAGTGGATTCTTCTCTCTGATAATGGATAACGCCTTCTTGGAGTCACCAAGAGTAATAGCCTGCGCAAAATTGGGAATATCCACGTATAACGGACAACCTGCTTCACACGGGGAAAGTTTATCTACTTTCGGCCAGCACCTCTCAAAATGAATGTAGGCCGGCGTTACCCGCCGCCGGGACAAACTGTAATAGCCCACGGATGTTGACACGACCATCTTGTACGCCTCCTCTGCGAACGAAACTATCAAGTCCGGCTATATCTCACGCTCTAACACCAACCCTGCTTCCCAATCGGAGTTTTCGTGGCAGCACAAGCCAGAACTAACTAAGTGCGATGGGGTGTTCATCACACGCCGTCACACATCATCCCAAACATATACCGTTACTGTGTGCTCTGTCAAGTCTCTCATTCCCGCATGTCCCATGTCAAACCAGGTCATGCCCGTCACCCGGCAAGGTGCAGCCGGGCAGGTACGGTCAGCCAGTTGAGAAAGATGGGGAGCTTCGCCAACGATGATGGACGGACATTCCAGAGGACGCGGTGTACGGCTCGCATGTGGAGGGGGCTATTGCAGGACCCTGTAGCCGAGATTGACAGCCAGGCGCCATAGAATATATTATCAGTAACAAGGAGCGATGAGAATTCAGAATACACCATCGTAAATTGAAATGGGTGATTCAGTTTTGTCGTATAGCCCAGGCACAATAAAGGCAGAAGAAAAAGGAGGGAGAAGGCAGTGTTAATTGTCGTCTGTATCAAGGAGGTGCCGGATGCCGCCTATATCAACATCGACCCCGCTACCGGTACTCTGATAAGAGAAGGTGTGCCTTCCATTATCAATCCATTTGACAGTCATGCTTTGGAAGAGAGCCTGAGACTCAAAGAAAAACACGGGTTTCGGGTAGCAGCAATTTCCATGGGTCCCACCAGTGCCGAGGAAACCCTGAGAAATGCCCTGGCTATGGGGGTAGACGAGGTGGTACTTCTGAGTGACCCTGTTTTTAGCGGGTCTGATACCCTGGCTACTACTAAGGTTTTGGCTGAGGCTATCAAGCGACTTGCCGAGAAGGAAGAGGTCGCCATGGTGATTTGTGGCAAGCAGACCATTGATGGAGCCACGGCTCAGGTGGGGCCTGGCATTGCCACCCGTCTGAAATACTCCCAACTTACCCTGGTTGACCAGATTCAGAATGTGGATGACCAGGCCGGGAAAGTCAGAGTTCGGCGTATGCTGGAAGGGCGATATGAGATAGTAGAGGCAACACTGCCGGCCCTGATTACAGTGGTGCCGCAGATTAACACTCCTCGAGAACCTACGGTGCGTATGCAGATGATGGCTGAGGATGCCGAGGTGACATTGTGGGACAATGAGGTGATGAAGCTATCTAAGGAAAGTATCGGCGTAAAGGGTTCTCCAACCCGGGTACGCAAAATCTTTTCGCAGATAATGCCTGAGAGTGAGATATTGGGCGATGGCATCTATGACCCTGAGGGAGCAGCCCATTTGCTGATAGATACCCTGACCGAGGAAGATATCCTCTCCCTGTAATGGGTTTGAGGCAGAGCTAGAAAAAAGGGGGAGCCGATTATGGCAGAAGAAGAGTACAAAGGCGTATGGGTATTCGTGGAACAGACCGATGGCGAACCGGCTACGGTTTCCTGGGAACTGCTCAGTGTTGGCGCTGACCTTGCCAGGAAGCTGGATGTGGAGCTGTGCACCATGGTCATTGGTGATAATGTGGAACATCTATGCCAGGAATCATTTGCCTATGGGGCTTCTAAAGCCTACCTGATAGATGCTCCGGTATTTCATAATTACCGCACCGAGCCTTATTACAAGGCTGTTTGCTACCTGATAGACAAGTACAAACCGGAAGTTGTGTTATTGGGTTCCACCAGTCTGGGAAGGGATTTGACCGGCCCTGTGGCTACAGAACTCAATACTGGTTTGACCGAGGGTTGCACCGAACTGGACATCGATGAAAACAGGCTCCTGCTCCAGACCCGTCCAGCCTACAGCGGCAACATCATGGCTACCATCGTAAACGAACGCGCCAGGCCACAGATGGCCACAGTTCGCCCGCGCGCAATGGAGGTGCCGGAGAAAGATACCGCCCGCACGGGTGAGATTGTGCGTGAGTCTATGGACATTAGCGAAGAGGATATCGGTGTCAAGGTTTTAGAAGTAATCGATAGCAGCAAAGGCGAAGCCGGAGTCGTAGACATAACCGCAGCAGACATAATTGTCTGTGCCGGACGTGGCATACAGTCCATTGAGAATTTCCAGATGATACAGGAGTTGGCTGACGAACTGGGTGGCGCGGTGGCTTGCTCGCGTGCTGCGGTAGAAGATGGTCTGACACCTGTGGAGAGCTGGGTTGGCCAGAGTGGCACGACGGTCAGACCCAGGATTTACATTGCCTGCGGTGTCAGCGGTGCTATCCAGCACACGGCGGGTATGCGGGATTCCGATGTGATTATTGCAATCAACTATGACAAGCAGGCACCAATTTTTGAAGTGGCCACTTTTGGTATTGAGGGTGATGTCCTCCAGGTAGTTCCAGCCATCACCAGGTATGTCAGAGAGTTGCGTGCCCGGAAGTAAGTCAGTAAGAGATACACAAACGGGAGGAAGATCGTGTCACCCAAGACCATGATATTTGTGGGTATCTTTGTGGTAGCCGTGGTATTTTTTGGCTGGAGTCTATTCCGGCGTTTTCGGTGGGTAACACTCGGAACTGCCGATAATCGTTTCAACAATATTGGTAAGCGTACCTGGAACATGCTGCTCTACCCTCTTGCTCAGCGATGTACAGTTGCCCGGCGCTACCTTTTTGGGCTAAACCACGCCATCTTTTTCTGGTGTTTCTTAGTCCTGGTAATCCTCAACATCGAATTCGTGCTGAATGGTCTTTCTCAAGGTTTTATTAGCTTCTCTAAACTACCTGATGGTGCCTACTATACGTTGTCATTCATTTTTGACGTGGTATGGGTTATCGTCCTGGTATGTGTCTGCGTCGCTCTCGTGCGACGGATTGCCTTCCGCCCCAAATACATAGACCCAATAAACCTTGATGCCTCTATCACCCTGAGTTTGCTTGTTCTCCTGATGATTTCTTACTTTGGCATACATTCCAGTGAGATCGCCCAGGGAACGGAAAGAGCCGCCAACTACATGCCGGTGTCAGAGTTTCTGTCTTCCGTATTCTTCTCTGGTGCTTCAGCAGCAGGCCTGGATGTCACGGCCAATGTTTTCTGGTGGATTTATGCTATCGCATTTCTCAGTTTCCTGAACTATCTGGCCCATACCAAGCACATGCATATTCTTGCCGCTATTCCCAACCTTTTTTTCAGGAGCATAGAAAGGGTTACTACTCAACCCCGGGAAGATTTCAAGAAGGACGCCGCTCTTGGCATCGGACAGGTAAATCAATTTCGCTGGAAAGACCTCTTTGATTCTTATGCCTGTACTCACTGTGGTCGCTGCCAGGACAATTGCCCGGCTGCCCTCACGGACAAACCTCTCAATCCCAAATCAGTTATTCACGATATTTACGTCAATCTACTGAAGAACGGTCCGCTGCTGGTCAAAGGCGAAGAAGCGGCGCTACCGCTGATCGGCAACGGTGATGAAGGTACTGTGTCTGAGGACTCTATCTGGGCTTGCACTACCTGTGGCGCCTGTATGGAAGTATGTCCGGTATTCATCGAGCATGTGCCCAAACTCGTGGGTATGCGACGGAACCTGGTGCAAGAGCAGTCCAAATTCCCGGAGGAATTAAACAGCCTGTTCAAGAACATGAGGCAGCGTAGCAACCCCTGGGGTATTGCTCCCACTGACCGTGCCAAATGGGCGGCAGGAATTGATGCCAAACCATTTGAGGCCGGCAAGACCGAGTACTTATTCTACGTAGGTTGTGCTGGCGCTTTTGACGCCCGCGCAAAACAGGTAACCCTGGCCATAGCCAGAATTCTGGATGCAGCCGGTATTTCCTGGGGTATCCTGGGTACAGACGAAAAATGCTGCGGTGATAGCGTGCGCCGTCTGGGTTACGAATTCGTCTACGACCGTATGGTTAAGGAGAACATCAAAATCTTCCAGGATAGGGGTGTACAAAAGATCATCACCTTGTGTCCACATTGCTTCAGTACTCTGAAAAATGACTACCGCCAGTACGGAATGGAATGGGAAGTCATCCATCATACCGAGCTAATCGACAGACTGCTCAAAGAAGGGAAGCTGGAACTGAATGGGAGCAAGGAACTGTCGAACGTGGTCTTCCATGATTCCTGCTATCTGGGACGCTATAATGGAATCTACGAAGCCCCGCGTGAAGCCCTGGCTGCGGTTAACGGTAAGGCACCGATAGAGATGGGGCGTCACCATAACATGGGTTTCTGCTGTGGTGCTGGTGGAGGGCGTATGTGGATGGAAGAGACCGTGGGCAAGCGGATCAATGTTGAGCGTGTAGGGGAAGCCTTGAAGGAGGACCCGGAGACGATTTGCGTGTGCTGTCCGTACTGTATAACCATGTTTGAGGACGGGCTTAAGGATAAAAAGGCTGATGCTGAAGTAAGAGTGCTGGACCTGGCTGAGATTGTGGCTGGGGCTTTGAAATAGAATACGTGGAGCTAAACCACAGAGCAAGCCCTTTGTCGTTGTCAGGTATACTCCAGACTAACAATATAGGCCGCCTTATTCTCCAGCTTCACCGAACTTCCTTGAAGGCCCGGAAACTAGTGTAGTGTCTCGTAAATGGCTTTACAATCCACGTTGTCATTCTGGAGGAGTCCGTCCTCTCAATAACCCGAAGGACGACGAAGAATCCGGGGTGGGGAAGGAGAACCCATTACCCACCACCCCGAGATCCATTCGCTTCGCTCAGGATGACAACTGGCGCGGCGTCTAGTGTAGTGTCTCGTATATAGCTTTACGTATGATGGATGTTGATGTCATTCCAGCGCAGGCTGGAATCCAGGGTGCAAACACGTATCCCGGATCGAGTCTAACAGGATGATGAAAAAGGGGGAGTCCAGAGGGGCTTCGCCCCTTCTTAGAAGGGTGATGAAAAAGGAGAGTCCAGAGAGGTGAAACCTCTTTAGCAGGGGGCTGGGGGTGTCCCCCAGATATAATATTTTCCCCCTTCCGCAGAAGGCTCCTTCCTGGACAGGAAGGGGGTCAGGGGGTTGGTCGAAAGGGTTTTTCAGCAACCTGTTAGGGGCGCTCCCTCTTCCGAGAGGGGCCGAAGCCCCCTTTGACGCTCCGCTTGTAGTCGCCTTCCCAGACTCTGACCAGAATAGTGCCACACTCCCTTAGGTGCGAATGAACCTTGCCGGAAATTGTCCTTCACACCGTTTTGGGGAGTCCATAGGGGTTTCGCCTCTTCTGAGAGGCGCCCCCTCTTGAGGGGGATTTCAAGGGGGTGTCCCCCTTGATTCGTCTTTCACCCAACAGAACCTTCGCACTGGTGTACGCCCTATCCCGTATGGCCCAGACGGCCCATCTGGGCCGCACGGGGGTTGGTCGAAAGGTTTTTTCATCATCCTGCTATGCTATAATCCAGAGGTATGAAAGTCCTGGGTATTGAAACCTCCTGTGACGAGACCGCCGCCGCCGTGGTCGAGGACGGCACCAGAATCCTCTCCAACCGGATTGCCTCCCAGGTGGAGATTCACGCCCGCTACGGTGGAATCGTCCCCGAGGTCGCCTCACGTCAGCATATCCTGAGTATTGTCCCCATCATCAGGCAGGCAATGGCTGAAGCGGAGGTTACCTGGGATGACATCGATGGCATCGCGGTCACCATCGGCCCGGGACTGGCCGGCTCGCTGCTTAC
This sequence comes from Dehalococcoidales bacterium, assembly GCA_035529395.1. NCBI lineage: Bacteria > Bacillati > Chloroflexota > Dehalococcoidia > Dehalococcoidales > Dehalococcoidales bacterium. The sequence continues at coordinate 10,457 of DATKWT010000103.1, forward strand.
GGGAGTCAATGCCGCCAAGGCTATCAGCCTGGCCCGTGGCCTGCCCCTGACCGGCGTCAACCATCTTGAAGGCCATATATACGCCAACTGGCTGGCGGAAGGCAGTCTCGATTTCCCCCTGGTCTGCCTCATCGTCTCCGGGGGGCATACTGACCTGGTACTGGTGCGGGGCCACCGCGACTACACCCTGCTCGGCCAGACCAGAGACGATGCCGCCGGTGAGGCCTTCGACAAGGCATCGCGTCTCCTCGGCCTCGGTTATCCCGGCGGACCGGCCATCGAGCGGGCAGCAAAGTCAGGCACTGCCACCATCTCATTACCCCGGGCCTGGCTCAAGGGAACCAATGATTTCAGCTTCAGTGGCGTCAAGACCGCCCTGCTACGCCTTGTTGAAAACGGCAGCATATCGTCTCCGGCATCAGCCACGACCAATGCCGCAGCCGTTGCCGCGGCATCAGCCGATGCCGCCGCCAGCTTCCAGGAGGCCGTGGTCGACGTCCTGGTGACGAAAACGGTGGCTGCCGCCAGAGAGCACCGCGTCAGGCAGGTCCTGCTCGCCGGTGGGGTCGCCGCCAACAAACAGCTTCGGCAGACGCTTATCGCAGCCTCGCCGCTCCCGGTCATTGTCCCCGAGCCGATACTGTGCACCGACAACGCCGCCATGATTGCGGCATGCGGCTACTTCCAGCTCCGTGCCGGCAGGACCGACGGCCTCGACCTGGATATAGTCCCCAACCTCAGACTGTCCTGAAGGGGTGCCGTCTTTTCCCCGCCGGCAGACCGGGTAACGCGCTCCAGCTCACAGTCCGGGCACCTCCCCTGGGTGCACCGGGTCTTGTAGATATGGAGCAGCCCCTGCTGCCGCCGCGCGGAATCAACCAGACCGTCCTCCACACCGAACTGGGCCTTCATGTGCCTTTCCAGTGCGTTGGCTGCCAGCCCGGGATAACGGTGATAGATGTCCAGTACCCCGGCGGCCATATCCGGCCGGCCGGTGGACCGGCCCCAGGCAAAGGAAAACGGCAGGAGCACATTGACCACGATGTCAGCCGCTCGACGCCTGCCCAGCAAGGTCGGTCCTCTGGTTCGATTACCCCGGTACCCACCGGCTCCGACCACCAACCCTTCTTCCAGACGGCGGTGCTTCCCGCCATCGAAGCACCCCTCAACCAGGCTCCCCAGCAGCCCTTCCAGCAACCCCTTTTCCCGGTAGCGGCAGACCAGGTGGCTCATCGCCATCAATCGGCGAACCGGTGAGTTATTCGGCCGCACCCGGAACAGGTGCCATGCATCGGGGGACATTACCTTTCCACTTCCGGAGGAACACCATAGCTCCTCCAGCCCGGCAACACCGGTATCCGGCCAGGCAAGGCCGGCATCATCCAGACTGTCCCTGCGCTGGTAACTCCGGTGTAGTAAGGGAAGCAGTCCCGCCATTCCCAGCAGACGTGACTGAAGCCGGGCAAGGCATTCCTCTTCCGTAGCGGTACGACGGGCTGCCGTCTCCAGCTCGTCCAGCGATACCCTTTCCGCCAGTTCGAGAAAAGGTAACGTGTTCCGCGAGTAACCCAGGGCGCCCATGACTCCCCGGTACAGGGACTGACCGGCCCCCATTTGCTCCATATCTTCATGGAATCCCCCGGCCCTGGCCAGGAAGCGCGCCTCACCGGCGATATCAAGGAAATCCCCCAGCCTGTCCTTGCTCCCCGTCCGGGCTATTCCGGAGCAGGCCATACACCCGCCGGCCGGACCAGTATCGGCCCCGGCGCACAGGTCCAGAGCTACCACCGGCACCGAACGTCCACTGCTGAGGCGGGTGACAGTCCGGCCATTATGCCGCATGACAACGTGCAGTACCACCCGGTCATAAACAGCATCCCGGTGGTGACCGTGGGCCTGCCAGTCACTGGCGTGGACGTGTATCTCAATGTCGCCCCTGAGCATCCGTCCACCGATAACGACGACCGCATCGCGGAAATCGGCCCCGTGTCCATCATTCATCCTCCCCGGATAGAGCACCTTTACCGACTCACCATGCACCGTGGCCAGCACCTCCCCGGTCTGGACCCGGCGCTGCCAGAGACAGACGACTTCGCTTTCCGGAAGGGCATTGACGGACCTCATTCCCGGAGAAATCGCCTCCGCCATCAGTACACCAGTCGCTCCACTCACAATACCGTCTCCGTTGCCCCGGTAACCTTCCGGTCTGAACCGCATCAGGGCCACAACTACTCAGTTGCAGAAATACCAGCTAGCAGGGTGCTGAAGAACCCTTTCGACTATCCCCCGTGCGGCCCATCTGGGCCGCCTTCCCCTTCCTGGCCAGGAAGAGCCTTCCTACCGAGGAAGGCAGAAAAGAATATATCTGGGGGACACCCCCAGAATCTGGTTTCGGATTCTGCCAACGTCATTCTGTAAGAATGACGCCCAGACACCCCTGCCATAAGGGGGCACCCCCTTCTGAGGGGGCCCCCTCTGGGCTCCCTCTGGGCTCCCCTTTTTTAGCAAACTGCCAGTATCTTCCGCAGGGTGAGACCCTTCGGCTTCGGCCCACTGGCATCAGTGGCGCGCCGTTGACCTGTCATTGCGAGCGAAGCGCGGCAATCCTGTCCCCCGACCAGTACTCAGTTGCAGAAACACCAGCTACTGTCCTCAGCCACACTCCTGTCTCACTTCATACTATTACACGTTATCGTGTAATCCAGGTTCAAGAAAAGGCGCGCCGTTTTCACCGGAGCGCCACCTGGTTCCTGTTATGACTGCTTTGCCTGTCCCACTTGCCGCTCCAGCTCCCGCCGGAACACAAGGTAGGCCGGCTCATCGTAGAGGACAAACACTACCCGCTCCAGTCCGCTCCCTTCGGCCAGGTGCCGTCGCACCTCCCCTATCATTATACGGGCGCACTCGCCCAGCGGAA
>DATKWT010000104.1 GCA_035529395.1 Dehalococcoidales bacterium
GACTACTCGAAGTAGACGGCGACAAATGCTACAACGCCGCCGCGCTGATTGGGCCGCAGGGACTGGTGGGCAAATACCGTAAAAATCACCTGCCGTTCCTCGGTGTCGACCGCTTCGTAGACCCCGGGGACAGGCCGTTCCAGGTGCACCAGACACCGGTCGGCAACATCGGGATGCACATCTGCTACGATTGCAACTTCCCGGAAAGCTCCCGTATCATGGCATTACAGGGCGCTGATATCCTCGCCCTGCCTACCAACTGGCCCGGGACCCGGGACCATATCCCGAAGTACGTCATCAATACCCGCGCCCTGGAGAACAAGGTCCACGTGGTCGCTGTGGACCGTGTCGGCGTCGAGCGCGGCGTCAGGTTCCTCGGCCGGAGCAAGATTGCCAACGCCTGGGGAGACACGCTTGCCAGCGGCAGCGCCAGGAAGGAAGAGATACTCTACGGCGAAGTCAGCCTGGCACAGGCCAGACAGAAACGTCTCGTAGTCAAGCCGGGCGAGTTCGAGGTGGACTTTATCCGCGACCGCCGCCCGGAGCTATACGGTGACCTCACCCGACCCGACGCCTATCAACCACCAGCCTGAAGCTATTCCGCTAGCGTCCCTTCCAGTTTGGCGGTCGTTTTTCGCTGAAAGCCTTTGGCCCTTCCACGAAGTCTTCGGACTGTGCCATCTGCTGAGACATGAGAAAACCATGGTTCAGGGCAACCCCGAGCGTCATATCCTGGCCTTTCATAGCCGCCTCTTTGGATGAGCGAATCGACAGTGGTGCACAGCGCAAGATGTCATTTGCCCAGCTATCTACACATGTCCATAACTCGCTGAGAGGGACTACTTCATTTACCAGCCCGATGCGGTATGCTTCGTCAGCAGTGATGTGTCGGGCCGTGAGTATCATTCCCATCGCTACTTTCAGTGGTAGCTGTCGTGGCAGCCGATGAAGACCACCCGCACCGGCATTAAGACCCACGGTTGGCTCCGGAAGCCCGAAGCGAGCGTGGTCGGCGGCAATGATGATATCGCAGGCAAGGGCCATCTCCAGCCCTCCCCCCAGGCAGTAACCGTTGACGGCGGCAATCATGGGTTTGAAGCAATCAAAACGATTGGTAATTCCCCCAAAGCCACCCGGTGGTGACGGAATCCTGGGCTCGTTCTTCCCCGCCTGTTCAGCCTGGTATCTCAGGTCGTTACCGGCTGAAAAGGCTTTCTCACCAGCGCCGGTGAGAATACCAAGCCACATCTCAGGGTCGTCCCGAAAATCACTCCAGACCTCCCAGAACTCCGGGTGAGCTGGTGGGTGCAGGGCATTCATCCGCTCCGGACGGTTAATCGTGACATAAGCGATATGCCTGTCTGCGTCCTTCTTATAGATTAAGTACTTGTAAGCCATTTCTACTCCTTTCCACTCTCTTGTTGCTTATTGATATTACTGTCATACTAACACGTTTTACCTCCATCTGTAAGGTGTTAAACGGACGTAATCAGGCAAGGAAACCGCCATCCCGCCCTGAAGTGAGCGGCGCAGTATCACACACGCCACACCATCCGAGGCAGGTTACTGGTTCTCAGCAAAACAGGTCAAGTTGAATCTAGTCCTGTGTGCTATTCTTAACAAGGAGGTGAGAACACGGAAAGCATGGAAAGCTGGGAAAAGATAAAAGCGGTCCAACGTATGCAGGACTATATTGAACAGCATACTGCGGAACCCATAACCTTGCGCATGCTCGCGCGAGCCGGTGGGTATTCTCCGTGGCATTCCGCAAGAATTTTCAAGGAATTGACTGGTAAAACACCGTTCGAGTATATCCGAACAGTTCGGCTGTCCCAGGCAGCCATTAGACTCAGGGATGAGGATGTCAGGATTATAGATGTAGCGCTTGATTTTGTGTTCGATTCGCATGAAGGGTTCACCAGAGCGTTTTCCAAACAGTTCGGTATGAGTCCCCGGTACTATAGTAGAAACACGCCACCGCTAAAACTCTTTATGCCCACTCGCATCCGTGATTATTACCTCAAAATGCAACAAGGAGAGGGTATCATGTCTGAGAAGCCAAGTACTTATACCGTTTTTGTCCAGGTGGTTGACCGTCCTGAAAGAAAGCTGATATTGAAACGAGGTGTCAGGGCAACACATTACTTTGAATACTGTGAAGAGGTCGGGTGTGATGAGGTATGGGGTGTTCTTACCGGTATTAAAGATGCGCTGTATGAACCTATCGGAATGTGGCTGCCGGAAAACCTGCGTCGGCCTGATACATCCGTATATGCTCAAGGGGTTGAAATGCCGGCCGACTATGCAGACAAAGTCCCGGAGGGATTTGAGCTGATTGACCTGCCGCCGTGCAAGATGTTGGTCTTTCAGGGCCAACCGTACGATGAGGAGAAGTTTGAGCAGGCGATCGGAAACCTGTGGGAGGTGATGAAAAGCTACGATCCGGAGCTATACGGCTTTGCCTGGGCGGATGAAGACGGTCCAAGGTTCCAACTGGAACCGATGGGATACCGGGGCTATATTGAAGCCAGGCCGGTTAGACAGTTAAACGCAGGATAGTCGGCTAGCGAGAAGTACCCGGTAGATTTGCCGCCGTATCTTGTAAAAGTGAGCGTGTGTCTCTGTGCTATAATTGTGAGCGTCATGGAGAAACTCATTTCCGGCACACGCAGACTTGGTCTTAACCTCAGTGCGGGGCAGCTTGACCAGTTCGAGGTCTACTACCGGGAGCTTATTGACTGGAACACACGGATGAACCTGACCGCGACCACCGACTACGAGGAAGTGCAGGTGCGCGGTTTCCTCGATGCCCTTACCGTGGTGCTCGCCTGGCAACCGCCAACCGAGGAACCATCAACAGGTAAATCACCGGCGGTCATTGATGTGGGCACGGGGGCGGGCATACCGGGAGTGCCGCTCAGAATAGCCTTTCCCGGAATACGGCTGCTACTTCTGGAGGCCACGGCAAAGAAGACGAACTTCCTTCGCCACCTCTGCGGGCAACTGGGGCTGGAGGATGTCGAGGTTATCAACACACGCGCGGAGAAACTGGCCCGCAGCGACCAGTACCGGGAGACGTTCGACCTGGTGCTGTCGCGAGCGGTCGCGCCACTACCGACACTGGTGGAACTGACGCTACCCTTCTGTGCTGTCGGCGGCACCTTCATCTCCCATAAGAAGGGGAACGTCGACTGGGAAATCAAGCGGGCGGAGGCCGCGATAACCGCCCTGGGAGGGAAGCTCCGGGAGGTAAGGGAGGTAGATATGCCCGAGTTCCCCGACCGGCGTCTTCTGGTGGTGGTTGATAAGGTCTCCCCCACTCCGGAGAAGTACCCACGCCGACCGGGAATACCGGCGAAGAGACCGCTTCATTCCTGACGGCCGAGGCAGAGACTCCTTGACAGTCGGTCGACAACCCGCCTAATATAGCCGCAGCGTGGGAGATGAGTTTCATTAGTGGAGGCACTCAGGAGAAACCTTGAAAGTAGACTTCAACAGGTTGGACCGGGCATTCAACCCCCGGTGTGTTGCCGTTATTGGTGACAGCAGGAAGACGAACTTCGAATGGCTCCACAGCGAACTCGACTTCAAGGGGAAGCTGTACTCGGTGCAGGTCAACCCTGAGACTATCGAGGATATCAAGGCCCTGGGAGTGGAGAACCATACCAGCCTCCTCGACATCCCCGAGCCGGTTGACCTGGCCATCGTGGCGGTTTCAAGAAACGCAGCCCTGAACGTACTGGAGGACTGCATTCGCAAGGACGTTGCTGCCGCCCATTTCTTCACGGCGGGCTTCTCCGAGACCCATACCGAAGAAGGAAGAGGGCTGGAGCAGGCACTGGCAGCAAGAGCGGAAGAGGCCAACTTTCACCTCATCGGTCCCAACTGTATGGGGATATTCAACCCGAGACTGGGCATTAAGCAGACCCCGGACCAGTACTGCGGCACCCCCGGACCGGTCGGTTTTATCTCGCAGAGCGGCAGCATGGCCCTGACCTTCAGCCTGGATGCGCATCTCCTCGGACTGGATATCAGCAAGTCGGTCAGTTCCGGCAACGGCATTGCACTTGAGGCCACGGATTTCCTCGAGTACTTCAGCCGGGACCACGAGGTCAAGGTTATCGGCATGTACCTGGAGGGCGTGAAGGACGGCAGAAGGTTTTTCAGTGTTCTCAGGCGGGCGGCTGCCCGTAAACCGGTGGTGGTTTGGAAGGGCGGCCGCACCGAGGACGGGGGGAGGGCGATTGCCTCACATACCGGGGCACTGGCCGTAACCGGAACGGTATGGGACGCCGCGGTGAATCAGTGCGGGGCAGTCCAGGTCACCACAATGGAAGAGATGATTGATACCCTGAAGGCCCTCGTCTACTTTCCACCGGTCCGCGGTGACAGGACGGCCGTTATCGGTGGTTCGGGAGGACAGTCGGTGGCCATCACCGATGCCCTGGTTGATGTCGGGTTGAGAGTCCCCCGCCTCACCCAGGAGTCCTACAGCGAACTGGAGACGTTCTTCAACATCGTTGGCGGGAGCTACCGCAACCCGATAGACACGGCCGGGCCGGTGCGCCGTGACATGCGCCGCGTCTGGGGAATCGTTGCGCAGGACCCGAATATAGACAACCTGATAGGTATCACGGGAACCAAACCCGGTCGGCAAATCAGTCCCCAGCAGGTCCAGGGCAGCCTCGACCTGATGCGCCAGGTCAAAGAATCGACATCGAAGCCGCTGATGGTCTTCGTTTTCTTATACACCGCGGATGCTGCCAGGGAGGTCAGAGACATCGTCCTGCAGTTCCAGGAGATCGGCATCCCGGCCTTTCCCACTATCGAACGTGGCGCGCGTGCGCTCAGGAATACCCTGGAGTACTACCGTCGCCACCCTGAAACCGGCACGCGGGATAGCTGATGCCTTCAAGCCATTAGTCGGTTTAGTCAGTTCGTCCTGAAAATCAGTCTGCCCGGTGAGATTCTTTGCTGTCTCTTCGCTTAAGCTAGAACTTCGGCTCACAATAACGGTCGCATGACTGTGCTGCTGCTTGTTTTACCAAAGAGTACACCATGTTGATAAACGGCAATAACGGTAGTAGAATACTACTGTATAAGCGAGTAGCCTACGGGTGAGTGAGGAGGCACATATGGAAACCGGGACATGGAAGGTCAAGACTGGCCTCGCTCAGATGTTGAAGGGCGGGGTTATCATGGACGTCGTCACTCCGGAGCACGCCAGGATAGCCGAGGAAGCCGGTGCCTGCGCGGTAATGGCGCTGGAGAGAGTACCATCGGACATCCGTGCTGCCGGTGGTGTTGCCCGTATGGCCGACCCGACAGTAATCGAAGCTATCATGAAAACTGTCTCGATACCGGTCATGGCCAAGTGCCGAATCGGCCACTTCGTTGAAGCCCAGGTGCTGGAGGCACTGGGTGTCGATTATATAGACGAGTCTGAAGTACTGACACCGGCCGACGAATCGCACCATGTCTGGAAGCACGACTTCAAGGTGCCCTTCGTCTGCGGTTGTCGCAACCTCGGTGAAGCCCTGCGGCGTATCGGTGAAGGGGCGGCAATGATACGGACCAAGGGCGAGGCCGGTACCGGCAACATCGTGGAGGCCGTCCGGCATATGCGGACGGTAATGGATGAAATCCGCAAGCTGGTGAACATGCCGGAAGAAGAGCTGATGGCGGAGGCCAAGGAACTGGGCGCGCCGTTTGAACTGGTGAAGGAAGTGCATGAAATCGGCAAGCTCCCCGTGGTGAACTTCGCCGCCGGTGGTGTGGCAACCCCTGCGGACGCCGCCCTGATGATGCAGCTTGGTGCTGATGGCGTTTTCGTTGGCTCCGGCATCTTCAAGTCCGACAAACCCGACGTGATGGCTAACGCAATCGTCAAGGCGACCACCCACTACCAAGACCCGCAGATTATCGCCGATGTATCCAAGAACCTGGGCGCAGCCATGCCCGGACTGGATATCAAGCAAATAAAACCTGAGGAGCTACTGGCGCAAAGAGGATGGTAACATGAGGATAGGTGTCCTTGCCCTGCAAGGAGCCTTTGCCGAGCATATCGCCGTACTCAAACACCTGGAAGTAGACACACGGCCCGTCCGTTTACCCCACCAGATGGTGGGACTGGACGGGCTGATTATTCCCGGCGGTGAGAGCACCACCATGACCGGTCTGATGCTGAGCTACAACCTGCGCAGTGAAATCAGCCGGAGGGTGGGGGAGGGGATGCCGGTACTGGGGACCTGCGCCGGGATGATTCTGCTGGCCCGGGAGGTCGTCGACAACCGCGTGGAACCCGTGGCGACCATGGCGATGAGGGTGCGGCGCAATGCCTTCGGACGGCAGAGGGAGAGCTTCGAGGCCGACCTCTCGATACCGGTACTCGGGGAGAAGCCCTTTCCCGGTGTCTTTATCCGCGCCCCCATCATCGAAGAGGTAGACAACGGTGTGGAGGTACTTGCCCGTTTGCCTGACGGTGCGGGTCCGGCAGTGGCCGAACCCGTTATCGTTGCCGCCCGGCAGGGGAATCTCCTTGCCTGCGCATTTCACCCCGAGCTTACTGACGACCTGAGATTCCACCAGTATTTCCTGGGTGTTGTTAACGAGGAATTAAAAGATGAACAGGAATGAACTGGCCCGAAAGATATACAACGTCTCTCATCTAACAGGCGATTTTGTATTACGCTCAGGACAGATATCGAATGAGTATTTTGACAAATATCTATTTGAATCTGCTCCCAGGTTACTAACGGAAATTGCCGGCCATTTGTCTAAACTCATACCGGAAGGGACAGAGGTTCTGGCGGGTCTTGAAATGGGCGGCATACCTATTGCGACAGCCATGTCAATCCAGACTAATATGGCTGTGGTGTTTGTTAGAAAAAAGGCAAAGGAATATGGCACCTGTAAACTTGCCGAAGGAATAGATATAAATGGCAAGAGGGTCTGCATTATTGAAGACGTGGTAACAACAGGTGGACAGATAATCTTGAGCGCAAATGACCTAAAGCAATTCGGTGCTCAAATTGAATATGTAATATGTGTCATCGAGCGTGATGAAAGGTGCAGAAACAACCTGAAAAGGGAGGGGCTGGAATTACTCTCGTTGTTTAGAATGGAGGAATTACAATCCGGAGAAGTCACTTGATAAAGGAGAGTATTCAGACTTCTCCCAAGGAGAAGTAACTCTTGGAAAAAACAATCACCGATGACCTGGAAGCCCTGCTGGACGTTCTCCCGCCCCGCATTCGCCAGCCGCTGGTTGATACGGAGGACCGGAGGGAACTCCTGGAGGTAGTCCTCGACCTCGGCAGGCTACCCGAAGCACGCTTTGCCAGGCGTGAGGTCACGCTTGATGAAGGGGAAGTAACCGAAGAAGATATCGAGTACGTCACCGAGCGTATCAGCAGCTTCGGCGGTGACAACCGGGCCGGGATAGAGCGTACGCTGCACCGTATCTCGGCGATTCGCAACCGGAAGGGCCGCACCGTCGGGCTGACCTGCCGCGTCGGTCGGGCGGTCTACGGCACAATACACATCATCGAAGACCTGGTACAGACCGGCAAGAGCATCCTGCTGCTCGGTCGCCCCGGCGTGGGCAAGACGACCATGCTCCGCGAGGTGGCACGGGTACTGGGTACTGAATTCGGCAAACGGGTCATCATCGTTGATACCTCCAACGAGATTGCCGGTGATGGCGATATCCCCCACCCGGCGATAGGACACGCCCGGCGGATGCAGGTGGCCACGCCCAGCATGCAGCATGCCGTGATGATCGAGGCGGTGGAGAACCACATGCCGGAAGTGATTGTTATCGACGAAATCGGCACCGCCCTGGAAGCACAGGCGGCCCGGACAATCGCCGAGCGTGGCGTACAGCTTGTCGGCACCGCCCACGGGAACACCCTGGAGAACCTGATGATGAACCCCACCCTGGCCGACCTCATCGGCGGGATACAGTCGGTAACCCTGGGCGACGAAGAAGCCCGCCGGAGAGGCACTCAGAAATCTATCCTGGAGCGCATGTCCGCCCCGACCTTCGACATACTGGTCGAGATACAGGACTGGGACCGGGTGACGATTCATCTCGATGTCGGTGAAGCAGTCGACACCATCCTGCGCGGCCAGCCACCGGCTACCGAGACCCGCTGGCCGGACGAGAACGGCGAGGTCCACATCGAGAGGGTTGTCCCCGAGGTCACCGAGCGAAGGACACCGGTGCAGAAGCAGGCGATTAAGAAGGACAGCAACCACCGGCTCTTCCTGTTCGGGGTGAACCGGGGGAGGGTGGAGCAGGTAGCCGACGACATGCAGGTGGGCCTGGAACTGACCAACAGCCTGGAAAATGCCACCCTGCTGGTGACCTCCAAGAAGTACTATCGCCAGAAGCCGAAGAAGGTCAAGGAGGCGGAGGCGTTTAACGTGCCCATCTTCGTCCTCAGGGGCAATACCCCACCCCAGATACGGCAGTTGCTGAACACAATCTACCCCACCGAGGTACCCCGGCAATCAAGCTCCTTCGAGCAGGCCCTGACCGAGGCGAAAGAGGCCGTGGACAAAGTAATGTCCGGGGAGGAAACGGTGGAGCTCAGCCCGCAGAGCGCCTATATCCGCCGGCTGCAGCACCTGATTGCGGAGAGAAATGCCCTTGGTTCCCAGAGCACCGGCAAAGACCCGAATAGAAGGGTAAGGATATTCAGGGGGTAGAAGGTATGGAGAGCCAGCCGGTTGTTCGTGAGAGCATCAAGGCCAGGATGGTACGCTTCCTGAGAAGGACAGAGAACCTGCTGATTGTGGGAGGCATGCTGGCGACGGCGACCGGCATCCTCCTGGCAACACGGGGTGCCGAGGTACTGCTGGCATCCAGTTGCATCATTCTGGGGGTGGGCCTCTTCTCAGGGCCTATGTCCAAGAGGGTTGGTTGGGTGCTCACTGGTATTGCTCTACTCTTGTTCGTGATTGCGCTGTTTGTGTGATGGGAAAGATAGTTGCTATAGGTGGTGGCCACATAGGAAGTCCAGGTCAACCTGTCGAGACTACCGAAATAGATAAGGAAACTATTAGGCTAAGTGGAAGTAGAGAACCGAGACTGCTGTTCATACCAACGGCCACAGATGATTCAGAGTCATATGTTGAGACTGTCCATAGACACTTCGGTCAAACCCTCGGTTGTACTGTCGATACACTACATCTGATTAAGGAAAGGCCTAGTGTAACAGAAATACAAGGTAAGGTTTTCAGCGCGAACATTATCTATGTTGGTGGTGGCAATACTCTAAAGATGTTAAGGATATGGAGAAGGCTCGGTGTAACTGAAGTACTTCTTGAGGCATATCAGAGAAATATAGTCTTGTCTGGCGTTAGTGCCGGCGCAATATGTTGGTTCAAATATGGTAGTTCCGATTCAAGGAGGTTTGCAACTCCGCATGCTGGATTGATCAAGATCAGAGGTCTAGACCTTGTCAACGCGCTATATTGTCCTCACTACGACACCGAGGAAGATAGAAGACCGCACCTCAGAGAGTTGATGGAAAAAACCTCGGGAGTTGCGTTGGCTGTTGATAGCTGTTGTGCAATTGAGATTCTAAACGATAAGTACAGAGTCATTGCATCGAAAAGTAGAGCTAATGCTTACAAAGTATATTGGAGCAAAGGAGAATTCTACGAAGAAATCATCGAGAAAGCGGATGAGTTTAGGTCGATCGAGAATTTGTTGAAGAAATGATAGACGTCCGACTACGTTTTAGGGGATAGGTGTTGTGTGAGCATAGATGATGATATCGTAGAACACTATAAATCAGGGATAGAATCAAACCGTCTCTTTACCGGTGTGTCCCAATTTGAAAGGGTGAGAACCCAAGAGATAATCTTGCGCTACTTAACTAAGACTCCCTCAAGGATACTGGACGTAGGGGGAGCTACCGGTTTTTACTCATTCTGGCTAAGTGGTATAGGACACGAAGTCCACTTAGTAGACCCTGTATCACTACATATCAAACAAGCCAAGAAGCAGCCTCTTCCTTTCCTTCCAGATTGCTTCGCTACGCTCGCAATGACACGTGGTGTAATAAGGGTGAGGGGTCGATAAGATTCTATGGTCAGGACTAGAGACAGCAACCCAAAGCACACACTCTCCCGCGAGACCGGCACCATCGTCAAGGACTGGGGAGGGCGGCTGCCGGTTGCACTGGTGTACCCGAACGCCTACTACCTGGGGATGTCCAACCTGGGCATCCACGCCATCTACAAGCTGCTGAATGGCTATTCGGATGTCGTCTGCGAGCGCGTATTCCACGAAAAAGGTCAGCAAGAAGCACCGGCAGGACTCGAATCTCAGCGGCCGCTTACCGACTACGCCGTCATTGCCTTTTC
>DATKWT010000105.1 GCA_035529395.1 Dehalococcoidales bacterium
CCCTTCTGAGGGGGTGCCCCTCAGAAGGGGCCTGTCCTCTGGACTCCCCTTTTTAAGCATCCTGCTATACTCTTTAGCCAGATAGCTATGGTGGAAACCATTCTTTTATAAGGTTCGGCGAGTTAACGAAGTGTTAGAGACACTACACTAGTACTACCTGTCCGCAGCACAAACCTCAGCCAGAAAGACCTCTACTTCCCGCGGGGAGTGCAGCTCATAGACACGCGCGTGGTGTGGTAACCTTTCGAGGTCGGCGCTGAGGCGCGTGTGGTGACGGTGCCATGCAGTTGCCTGGTAGAGGAGAAGCGAGTCCCGACTCAAGAACGACAACCGCCATGATTCGTAGTTGGTACCCCACAGCATCTCCTTGTGCCAGGCACGGGTTACAATCCGCTTCAGGACACGCCAGAAGGCCACCCGGTAGGACAGGCGCAACCAGACGACGGTATCCGCCTGCGGCAGGGTGAGGTCACGCACCTCGCTATAGTTGCCATCACACACCCAGCCTTCGTTGTGCTCGTTCAGGACCTTTGAAATATCAGCACGATATTCGTCAAGGGGTTTCATCACCCAGCCCGGCAGCCAGGCAATCGCGTCAAGTTCAATATGGTGAACGCCAAGGCAAACAGCAATACGAGCGGCAACCGTAGTCTTTCCCGAGCCGGTTGGCCCATAGACGACGATGCGGCGTCCGATATCCACCATGCCGAAAGCATACCCCATCGCCGAGGTGCTATCAAGCTGCCGGAGTATTGTCCCCGGTTCCTGCCTCTGCTATGCTTGACAAGAATGAGGAAGTTCGGGATGCCTCATCGTGAGTTGAAACAGGAAATCCCAAGTATAATGCTGCTGGCATTCATTCACGGTCCGGGTTAAATGACCGGAGGGGAAGAGGCGATGGACAAGGGAGAGATGTTGGCCCGCGGGCGTACGGCCGAGGTATTTGCCTGGAAGGATAACCAGGTGCTGAAACTGTTTTTAGAGGACTGGCCTGTCGACTCGGTGGAACATGAAGCACAGGTGACCGGTGCAGTCCACAAAGCGGGACTACCTGCGCCCGCGGTGGAGGGGACAGTGGAGGTAGAAGGGAGGTTGGGAATCGTACTTGAACGGGTGGATGGACCCTCGATGCTGCAGGTGCTAACATCCAAACCGTGGAGAATCGGTAAATTAGCCCGTACATTAGCCGAACTACATGCGGCGATACATTCGTGCGAGATGCCAGAGCTTCCTTCACTAAGAGAGGAATTGGGAAGAGGTATCCGGGAGGTGGAGCTACCAGAGGAAACGAAGGAGGCAGTGCTAAGGCATCTCGAGCAACTGCCTGACGGCAACATAATATGCCACTTTGACTTTCACCCGGATAACATCCTGATGTCGTCACGCGGACCAGTGGTGATAGACTGGTCCAACCCAAGACGAGGCGACCCACTGGCGGATGTTGCCTCGTGCTCACTGCTCCTGCGTTTGGCCCCTTTACCGCAATTCATGGCCGGACAATGGCTGATAAACTTGCTCCGTGCCCGGCTTCACTCAATCTACTTGAAGAGGTATCTGCAGTTGCGACCAGCTTCTCGTGAGCAAATAGCGGCATGGGAACTACCACTGGTTACGTCGCGGTTACTCGACAACATTCCAGAAGAGAAAGCCCTGCTGCTGGCGTTTATAGAAAAGACCCTCTCGTCCCAATGATCAGGAAATTGCCCGTTACTTGTCAATATG
Source organism: Dehalococcoidales bacterium (assembly GCA_035529395.1). Classification (NCBI taxonomy): domain Bacteria; kingdom Bacillati; phylum Chloroflexota; class Dehalococcoidia; order Dehalococcoidales; species Dehalococcoidales bacterium. The sequence goes on from DATKWT010000105.1 coordinate 1,723, forward strand.
GGATGATTACCTTGCATCTTGAGGCTGGTGGAGTGTAATTTGTGACTAAGATAAAAGGATGAAAGTACTACCGCAATGTACATTGGTGCATTGCTTGACCCGATAGTATGGAAAACCGGAAAGAAGAACCTTTCGATACCACCACGGGTCCGGGGGCGTTTGCGGGGATCGACTATGTCAAAATCACCGTCTTCGGCTTTGCCCTGACCGCCCTCTGGTCGAGCCTGCACACCATCGTCCTGCCGCTGCGGCTCCTGGACTTCGTCCCCGAGGCGTCGAAGAACACCTACCTGGGGTACCTCACCTTCGCCGGCCTGGTGCTGGCGATGCTGGTACAGCCGATAATCGGTGCACGCAGTGACCGCTCCGGCTTCAGATGGGGCCGCCGCAAGCCATACATCCTGGTCGGCGCGGTGGCGACACTGCTCCTGCTCCCTGGAATCGGCCTCTGGTCGAGCTACGCCCTCATCTTCGTCTTCTATTGCCTCTTACAGGTGGCTACCAATACCGCCCAGGGCCCGTACCAGGGCTTCATCCCCGACCTCGTCCCGACAAATAAGCGGGGGCGGGCGTCCGGGGTGAAGAGCCTGCTCGAGGTACTGGGTGGTGCAGCCCTGGTGCTCCTGTCCGGCAGTTTCATGGACCGCTACTCACCGGGAGACCAGGCCTACTGGCTCTGGCTGACATTGGGCGTGCTCGGCGCCGTGCTCCTGGTGGCAACCCTGGTCACACTGCTGGCCGTCCGGGAACGCCCGGGAACCAGCGCACCCCGAACACCACTGCTGCCAGGCCTGGTCAGGAGCTTCCGGATTAACGTTAAACAGGAGCCGGACTTCGCCTGGTTTCTGGTATCTCGCGGGGTGATGACTATACCGGGCGTAATCCTGCAGACCTTCGCCCTGTACTACCTCGCCGACGTCATTGGTGTGGACAACCCGGCCGCTGCTGCCGCCAACCTCCTGATTGCCGTAGGAGTCGGCCTCGTGGTCACTGTTTACCTTACCGGACGACTTTCGGACAGGGTAGGACGCAGACCAATAGTGGTCGCCAGTGGGCTTCTCGGTGCCGTGGGGGTAATTCTGCTGTACTTCTCCCACGACCTCACGACAGTCCTTGCCTCCGGCGCCGTCATCGGGCTGGCCAACGGTGCTCTTCTGAGTGCCGCCTGGGCCCTGGCTGCCGACCTCGCCCCCAGAGATGCCGGGGCAAGATACCTGGGTCTGACCAACCTCGCACTGGCCGCCGGCTCCGCCCTGGCCCGTCTTATCGGCCCGGTTATCGACTTCTTCAACAGATACGGGGAGAACCTGGGTTATTCCGTGATGCTGCTGGTGTGCCTGGTGTGCTTTATTGCCGGCTCACTCTTGGTGCTGAAGGTGAAACGAGTTCGGTAGGAGCGCCTCTCAGAAGAGGCGAGCGCCTCTCAGAAGGGGCGGGGCCTCTAAGAAGAGGCGAGCGCCTCTCAGAAGGGGCGGGGCCTCTAAGAAGAGGCGGTGCCCCCCTAGCAGGGTGATGAAAAACCCTTTCGACCATCCCCCGTGCGGCTCAGATGGAGCGCCTCTCAGAAGGGGCGGGGCCTCTCTGGACTCCCTTTTTCAGCAGACTGCTAGTGTAGTGTCTTACAAATGCCTTTACAGTCTCTGTCATTCTAGACTCGACCCGGAATACGTGTTTGCCCCCTGGATTCCAGCCTGCGCTGGAATGACATCAAGCACAACCTTGTCATTCTGAGGAGCGCCAGCCTTTCATGTCATTGCGAGCCGGAACTCTGAGCAGAGCGAGGAGACACCGAAGCAATCTATAAACGGTAGTAAGTATCAGGTTACCCCATCCCCCTGTATCCCCCTTCCCCAAATGGGGAAGGGGGAATATTTACTTAAACGGGGCAAAGCCCCTATTCAATCCCTTTGTACTCAACGGCAACTGTCATTCTGAGTGAGGCTCCGGGTAGAACGAGGAACCCCCTAAGAATCTCGCGGCACAAAGCCCGGATTCTGTGCCGCCACTAGCGTAGTATTTCGTAAATATCGTTATTTGTATGACGATGCTGATTCCAAACCCTTAAAAAGGACGGCTTGACTGAAACCTACTTTCGCAGTCTCAGCAAACTAACGAACTGTTGGAAGCACTACACTAGCGGCCACGCTTCCAGGTCCATCTCTCAAGTGCCAGCGCCACAAGGAGCAGCACCAGCGCGACGGCGCCGCCTGCTGCCCCGATACACATTGCCCTTATGTCCCACTGCTGGCTGACAAGGGCATCCCATCCCCAGAACCCGATGTATGCCATGGCAAGATATTGCACGGTTTTCCCCAGCCAGCAGGCAATAAAGAACTTCCAGAACGGGAACCGGAGGTTCCCGGCGACGATGCCGACCAGGTCGATGGGCAGGGGGGAGGCGGCAAAGACAAAGACCAGCGCTGACCCCCACCTCTGAAGCCAGGCGCCGGCATTTTTATAGGTCCTGTTGTTCTGCCAGATGCCCCGCCCGCTGTACCCGGCCAGATAGGAGGTCATCTCGCCGATACCGCCGCCCACACCGGCCGCCAGACCGACCAGCAGCGGGTTGAAGGTGGCCCCCAGCGAGAATAGCGCCACGGCCCCGGGGGAGGGAAGAATGACGGTGGCAGTGGTGACCATGCTGATAAGGAAAGCACCGACGTAACCGAGGCTTTCGAACTTCTCGACCTTCTCCGGATTACACTGGAAGAAGACGAAGAGGCCAACCGCAATGGCAAGAACGAAAAGGAGTATCAGCAGGGAAAGGTAGTTCCTTCTCAGCCAGTTGCCTTGCTGGTCAGGAGTGGACCCATCCCGGGAAGTGGCACCGCTCATATCAGTCTGCCCCGCACATGCTATCGTTGCTGCCTGGCACCGATTTTGCTATACTTGACTGGTACGCCCCCATCGTCTAGAGGCCTAGGACGACAGCCTTTCAAGCTGTAAACATGGATTCGAATTCCATTGGGGGCACCAATTTCTCTGGTCAATTCTAGCACCTTTCATGGTCTGGTTGACAGTCCTCGCGTCGCTTCGCGCAATCCTTCATTCTCTCTCTTGCGCTGCTCTTAGCTTAAACACCCCGCACTTCCTGCCTGCTCGATTCGTGATGAAAGTCGCTTACATGTTCTCCTCTTCTGTGTAGAATCAGGTTAAAACAGGCGGGAGGAGGCGACATGAACACCAGAATTCGTAACCTGGGCATCATAGCAATGCTGTTTGCGGTGGTATCGCTGGCTATGGGTATCGTATTTGTACAGCAGGGGTTTGCCAAGGAAGCATTCCTGGTAGATGCCATGGAACAAGAGCAGATTACTGCGACAGGTGTAGAGGGTATTGTCGATAACATGGCAAAAGCCCAGCTAGCCGGAGATACAGTCCGGGAACACCGGCATGGCATATCCCCTACATATGGAGAGCTTCTTGGAGATGGTGGCCGTTATGACCCGACGAATACCACGCAGCTCAGCTATGCCCAGGCCCTTAACCTTGAAAACTACCTGTACCTTGCCGTAGCATCCTTTGGTATCTTCACGGTGGTCAAGGTAATTGGCGTCTTTATGATAGTCATGGGCCTTGCGCTTGGTACTACAGGATACGGCCTGGTTAGCACACCCAGAAAGTAGCGCCGGGGCAACACCTCAGACCGCCTACTTGAAGAGAACGGGGTGACGCCAGCGTAATGGTCTGTCCGACGTCACCCTCCCGGCGTACCTCGAGAAGGTGCAGCAGCGCCTGGTGCCTCATCGCGACCAGTCCACCACACACGCCTACTTACGCAGGTTCCTGCCACGCTCCGGTATTTCCCTGTCCAACCGGACCATTTCCGGACACCTGCGCTGATGCTCGCGGAGCTCGCTGATGGGAAAGAGCCGCTCACAGGCCGGACACCGTATCTTCTTCTCAGGCTTTGTCTCCGCCATCAGAACCTGTCCTTCAACTGCCGGTAGGTATCCGCCAGTGCCTCGGGTATGACCCTGGTATCCGCCACCACCGGCATGAAGTTGACATCCCCCTGCCAGCGGGGAACGATATGGGTATGGATATGGTCGGCTATACCGGCACCGGCTACTTTACCGGTATTGGTCCCTATATTGAAACCGCCGGGACTAAGTGCCTCCCGAAGCACCCGGATACACTGTGTGACAAGCTCGAAGTGCTCGTGGAGCTCTTCGGTCGTCATCTCCTCCAGACCGGCCACGTGGCGGTAGGGGGCCACCAGGAGGTGCCCCGGATTATACGGATAGGCGTTTAAGATGATGAAGTTCCTTTCCGCCCGGTGTACGATATAATTAGGCGCATCGGTACTTTCGGCGGGTTTTTCACAAAGAATGCACCCGGCCGGTTTCTCCATCCGAATATACTCCATCCGCCAGGGGGCCCAGATATGCTCCATAACAATCTCCTCACCGGGTGATTGACCACACCTATTCTAATCGTCCGCCTCCGGCAGGTCAAAGCCATTGTAGCAGAAACCGTTATGGCAACGCCCGTGTTGCAGCAATGCCCGTTGCAGCAACGGGCAGCATCCGCTATAGTGAGACTGGTATGAAGAGCAAGGACCTGTCCGGCGAGACGATTACGTTTCTGGGCACCGGTGGCGCCAGGTTCATGATAATCAGCCAGATGCTTGCTTCAGGCGGTCTCTGGCTGAACATGAGCGGCACCGAGATACTTATCGACCCCGGCCCCGGCTGTATCGTCCAAGCCACCAGGAGGAAGCTCAAGGCGGAGAATCTGAGCGCCATCATTCTGTCGCACCGCCACCTTGACCACTCGGCCGACATCAATATAATGGTCGAGGCGATGACCCAGGGCGGTTTCAAGAATCAGGGCCGCCTGTTTGCCCCGGCCGATGCCCTGGAGGGTGAGCCGGTAATCTTCTCCTACCTCAAGGAACGCCTGGACGGCATCGAGTTGCTTGAAGCCGGGAAGTCCTACACCGTGGGCAATGTCTCCTTCACCACGCCGGTACGCCACATACATCCGGTTGAAACCTACGGCATGGTCTTCAAGACTGCCCGTCATACCTTCTCCTGCATTACGGATACCCGCTACTTCGACGGCCTGACCGATTACTACAAGAATGAATTGCTGGTTATCAACGTGGTTTTCATGGAACCCCGCACCCCGCAAAGCCACCCCGATACACCCATCGACCACCTGTCTGTTCCTGATGTCGAACGTATTGTCAGCGAAATAAGGCCGAAGGCGGCCATACTGACGCATTTCGGGATGGGTGTCTGGCGGAACAATCCCCGGGAGATTGCCGAGAAGCTGTCCGAGAAGACCGGCGTGAAGGTTATCGCCGCCCGCGACGGCATGAAATTCGACCTCGCCGAACTGGATGCGGACCAGGCCCAGCCGTCCTCAACTTAGCCTATCCGGGCAACTTCCAGTATAATAGTATCCGTGACCATCAATAAGGCCAACCTCGATAAAATACTGCACCGCGTAACCCGGCCCGCCCGTTATACCGGCGGCGAGTGGAACAGCATCGTCAAGGACTGGGCAGCTACTCCCATTCGTGTCGCCCTCTCTTACCCGGACACCTACGAGGTGGGTATGTCCAATATGGCCCTGCCCATCCTCTATGGCCTGCTCAACGGCCAGCCTGACGTCCTCGCGGAGAGGGTGTTTGCCCCCTGGGTGGACATGGCGGCCGCGATGAGGGAATCCGACATTCCCCTGTTCAGCCTGGAATCGAAACGCCCACTGGCTGAGTTCGACATAATTGGTTTCTCCCTGGGCTACGAGCTGACCTATACCAACGTACTGAACATGCTGGACCTGGCGGGAATCCCGGTCCGTGCCGCCGAGAGGGACGATTCCCACCCGCTGGTGATTGCCGGCGGTAGCTGCGCCCTTAACCCGGAGCCGATGGCGGACTTCATTGACGTCTTCGTTATTGGTGATGGTGAGGAAGCAGTACTGGAACTGCTGGATACCTTCCGGCACTGGAAGGAGGAGACCGGCACCACCAAGGAGCAATTACTCCGCCGTCTGGCCGGCATTTCCGGCGTTTACGTACCGGGTCTGTACCAGGTTGAGTATCAGACCGATGGTACCCTGAAGAGCATCACCCCAACGGCACCGGAGGCCAGCCCGACCGTCCGGCGGCGCATCGTAGCCAAGCTTCCGGCCCCGCCCACCGCGCCGGTGGTACCCTACATCGAGGTAATACACGACCGTGGCGCAATCGAGATACAGCGCGGCTGCACTCGCGGCTGCCGTTTTTGCCAGGCCGGCATCATATACCGTCCGGTAAGGGTGAGACCTCCGTCAGAGGTGCTGGACGCGGCCGAGGAACTGGTAACCGGCTGCGGCTACAATGAGGTCTCCCTGGTCTCGCTGAGCACCAGTGACTACCCCGGGATCGACCGGCTTGTCACCGACCTCTCCCGGAACCTCGATGACGTCACCCTGTCATTGCCCAGCCTCTATATCAACAGCTTCACCGTGGAGCTGATGGACTCGCTCGTGTCGCGCAAGAAGATAGGTCTTACCTTCGCTCCGGAAGCAGGTAGCGAGAGGCTGCGGCGGGTCATCAACAAGAACATCTCAGACGACGAACTATTCGCGGCCTTAGAGGCCGTCTTTGCCAGGGGCTGGAAGAGTCTCAAACTTTACTTCATGCTCGGACTTCCCGAAGAGACCAGGGAGGATGTCGAGGACATTGTCCGACTGGTGGACAGAATCCGGGCCCTGGGCAGGAGCACGGCGGGCCGGACTCCCCAGATAAGGATTAACATCTCCACATTTGTACCCAAGCCGCACACGCCGTTCCAGTGGGTGGCCCAGACAGGCGAAGAAGAACTGACCACCCGGCAGGAAGTGCTCAAAGAGGGTCTTCGGCGGAAGGGTACGCGGCTTTCCTGGCATGACCCCGGGACCAGCGTGCTCGAAGCCGCGATGTCGCGAGGGGACAGGCGGCTGGGAGGGGTTATTTACCGTGCCTGGCAGCTCGGCTCCGTCTTTGACGCCTGGAACGAGCACTTCAGCTATGAGAACTGGAATACTGCTTTTACCGAAGCCGGACTTGACATTGATTTCTACGCCCGAAGGCAGCGTCCCCCGGACGAGGTGTTCCCCTGGTCACATATCGACATCGGCGTGACCGGCGAATTCCTGAAGAGAGAATACGAACGTGCCCTGGCAGGCAAGCAGACTCCGGACTGCCGTGAGGGCGCTTGCAACGCCTGTGGGCTGGAGGAATCAGAGCCGGCCTGTCAAACGAAAAGGCGATAGATTAACCGGGGCTACCGGCGGTCTCTTCGGAAACACGGGTACTCCTTGCGTCGAAGCACTGGGGAAGAGGGCTCAAAGGGGGGCACCCCCTTAGACCCCTGCCAAAAGGGGCTCCTCTCAGAAGGGGGACACCCCCTTAGACCCCCGTTCCATAGGGGTTACACCCCTCTGGACACCCCAAAACGGTGTGGAGGACAGTTTCCGGCAGGGTTCATTCGCACCTAAGAGAGTGTTGTATTATTCTGGTAAGAGCCTGGGGGAATGATCCGAAGCGGAGAGTCCAGGGGTTCCGTCCCTTCTGAGGGGCACCCCCTCCGGACTTCCCTTTTTAAGCAGCCTGTTAGGCCAGCAGACCGCCGTCGACGAGCAGGGTGTGTCCGGTGACATAGCTGGCAGCCCCGGAGACCAGGAACAGAGCGGCGCTGGCGATTTCCTCCGGCTCGGCCATCCTGGCCATCGGTATCCTCCGGGCAAGTAACTGGTCCAGCATTCCGGCGGCGTCTTCCTGAGTAGCCGGGGCTGCATTAGCCCCGGATAGTTGCTCCAGGTTCGTCTTGAAGTCCGGGCCATCGAAGTCCCACATACCGCTTGTCATCTGAGTCCTGATGAGGCCGGGGGCAATTGCGTTCACCCGTACCCCGTGGGGCCCCAGCTCCCAGGCCAGTCCCCTGGTGAGCATCATAATGCCCGCCTTAGCACCGGGGTAGGGATTGGCACTTTCCCTGACACACCGTATCCCTTCCACGGAAGCCAGGCTGACGATGCTTCCCTTCTTCCGCTCTATCATCCCGGGGGCAAAAGCTTTACAGCAGAGGTAACAGCCCTTGAGATGGATGTCAATGACGCGGTCCCACTCCTCCTCTTCGATAGAGAGCAGGGGTGTACCGCTGCTGATGCCGGCGTTATTAACAAGAATATCAACCGGGCCAAGCTTTTCTGCCGCCTCTCGTGCCAGGTTATCGATATCTTGCTTCACGGACACATCTGCCCGTACCGCCAGGGCACGCCGGCCCAGCCCACGGATTTCCTCGGCCACTTCATCCAGCTTGCCATCCTCGATAACGAAGTCACAAACGGCAACGTCCGCGCCCGCCTCGGCAAAGGTCAGGGCTATTGCCCGGCCTATTCCCTGCCTGCCTCCGGTAACTGCGGCAACCTGACCTTCAAGTGAGAAACAGGGTAACGTCACTTCTTTCTGCTCCCTTTGCCATCCGGCGCTGAAATCTGTCCCTCTGATCAGGCGATATCCATGTGGGCCAGAGCCACTACTTTATCGCCTTCGCTCATTCGCATCAGTATCACTCCCTGAGTGCTCCTGCCCTGGACCGTGATATCCTTGACCGGTGTGCGAACGACAATACCGTTGGCGGAGATAAACATCACTTCCTGCGACCGGGTGACCAGCCTGGCATCAGCGATACCGCCGGTCTTTTCAACTATCTTAAATGTCCGGACGCCACCACCGCCACGGTGCTGTTTGGGGTAATCATCGATAGGCGTAAGCTTTCCGTGGCCCTGTTTGGTGATAACCAGGAAGTATGTCTTGGGTCGGGCAATACCGGCGCCGACGACCCGGTCACCTGCGGCCAGACGGATACCCCGAACACCACCACTTGTCCGGGAGCTGGCCCGGATGCCGGATACGGCAAACCTTATCGACTGCCCGGTTTCGGTCACCAGGACGATTTCTTCCTGGTCAGTAGCCACACGGCTGGCCACGAGTTCGTCCCCATCCTCCACGTCCATGGCAATGAGACCACTGCTGCGTACAGCGGCGAACTTATCCAGAGCCGTTTTCTTTACCTCTCCAAGGCGGGTAACCAGCACCATAAACGCATCCGGAGTGAATTACGGCACGACCGCCCTATCAGTAACCTTCTCATTATCTAATATGGAAAAGAGGTTAATAACCGCCGTTCCTTTGCTCACCCGGGAGCTTTCCGGTGGCAATTCGTAACATTTAAGGCTGAAACACCTGCCCTTGTTGGTGAGCAGGAGCAGGTTGTCATGGGTATCCGCCACCGCCAGCAGCCTGACGGCGTCCTCCTCCCGGGTAGTTATGCCAATAATGCCCTTGGCACCACGGTGCGTGGACCGGTAGGCACGGGTCGGTACACGTTTGATGAAGCCCCGGTTACTGAGAATCACGGCCATATGCTGGTGAGGGATGAGGTCTTCTTCCCGGAACTCGGCAACACCCTCGGTGCTTATCTCGGTCCTGCGCTCGTCGCTGAACTCGGTCTTGAGCTTTTCAAGCTCCTCCTTCACCACTCTCAGTACCCTTCCGGGATTAGCCAGCAGGCCCTCCAGGTAGGAAATGTTCTTCAGCACCTCGGTGTACTCTTCGAGCACCTTGTTCCGTTCCATAGTGGCCAGGCGGCGCAACGGCATCTCAAGGATGGCATCCGCCTGTACCTGTGACAGGCTGAATTCGCTCATCAGGTTCTGTCTGGCATTCTCAGTGGTACGCGACTTCCTGATGGTGGCAATCACCTTGTCGATATTATCAAGGGCTATCTTCAGGCCCTCCAGAATATGGGCCCGGCTCCTGGCCTTCTTCAACTCGAACCGCGAGCGGCGGGTAACAACCTCGCGGCGGAAGTCTATGAAGTACTGGAGCGCCTCTTTGAGACTGAGCACCCGGGGCTGGCCGTCCACCAGCGCCAGTATATTGGCAGCGAAGGTAGTCTGGAGCTGGGTGTACTTATAAAGGTTGTTGAGCAATTTCTGCGGTTGTGCTTCCCGCTTCAACTGGATAACGACGCGCATTCCCTGCCGGTCAGACTCATCACGCAACTCACTGATACCGGTAATTTTCTTGCTGGATACCAGGGAAGCAATTTTTTCAACCAGCGCAGCCTTGTTCACCTGGTAGGGTAACTCGGTAATAATTATCTGACGCTGACCGGTCTCGGAGGCGTCCCCCAGATACGCTTTGGCCCGTACCACTATCCTGCCCCGCCCGGTAGCGTAGGCACTCTTAATACCTTCTTCACCGAGGATAACACCACCGGTAGGGAAGTCAGGACCCTTGACAAACTCGGTCAGCTCGTCAATCGTTGCCCTGGGGTTGTCAATCAGGCAAGCAACGGCGTCACACACCTCGCTCAGGTTGTGCGGGGGGATGTTGGTGGCCATGCCCACGGCAATACCGGAGCTGCCGTTAACCAGCAGATTGGGAACACGTGCCGGCAGGACAACAGGCTCCTTGAGACTTTCATCGAAGTTGGGACTGAAGTCGACGGTCTCTTTGTCGATGTCGGCCATCATCTCCTCGGCAATCGCGGTCAGGCGAGCCTCGGTGTAGCGCATTGCCGCGGGAGGGTCATTGTCCACGCTGCCGTAATTACCCTGCCCGTCAACGAGCATCGCCCGCATGGAGAAGTCCTGTGCCATGCGCACCATGGCATCGTAGATAGATTGATCACCATGGGGGTGGTACTTACCCAGCACCTCACCGACAATACGCGCGCTCTTCTTGTAGGGTGTGTTGGAGTTCATACCCATCTCGTTCATGGCGTAGAGGATACGACGGTGTACCGGCTTCAACCCATCCCGCACGTCCGGCAGAGCGCGGGAAACGATTACGCTCATCGCATAATCGAGGTACGAACTCCTCATTTCATCTTCGATGCTTACCGGCCTGATTTTCCCCAGAACCATTTCTCTAATCGCTCCTATAGTTCTTCGTCGACATCGTCATCATCGGGAGACTCTTCAACCAGCAGTTCGGTCTCCTCGCCACCTCCGACCACCGTATACCCCGGGTCGTCGGTGACACTTTCCTCCTGTTCCATCTCACGCCGGAGTGCGCGGTCGCCGATACCAGTACGCCCGCCAGAGAGCCCTTGAGCAGGAAAGGAAAGGCGTCCCACCTGGCTGGGGTGCTGGTATACCTCCCGGATGATTATACTTATTGCATCCTCGGTGGATCTGACTATGGCGGCGGAGTACCTGTTGCCGCCCTGCGCTAATCGGGCGAGTCGCTGCCCGTAACCGGGCTCGACCTTCCCGAGATACTCCCCGGCGTTGTTCTCTGCTACCAGTGTAGAACCGTCTATGCGCAGTTGCACCTGGTCGCCGGCCGCAATCCTGACCACTACCTCCGGTGGGGCCGGGTCAACCAGCCGGACCACCCCCGCTTTACCTGTTTCCTCAATAAAGGATTGCGGTTTCATCCTGTCGGCTACCGCCGTGGCACCGATGGCAGTCTCTTTGAGGCGTGACAGGCGCTGCAGGTTCTTCCGGGAAATAACGTTGTGAGGGTCTATTTCCCCGGTACGCCGGTAGGCCTCCTCGGAGAGAGAGTACTCTCCCAGTTCCAGATGCGCCCGGCCGAGACGATTAAGCGCCTCGACGTCATCGGGAAACGTCTCGATAATGCTTTGGTTGACGGCTACCGCCTCCCTCCACTTACCTTCCATGGCCAGGGTAATAGCCTGTTTACTCATCTGCCGCCTGAGTCGCGACCCGTCCTCTTCCTGGTACAACATCCTCTGTCCTCTTCCATAAGCCACAAATTTCATCATACATTAGCTAATACCGCCGGACAAGTCAATACCTTTTTGACCGGAATTTTCATATTCACATCGCACCGAAAGCCAGCCGCACAAACACAGCGGGGGATTCCCCGGAACGGTAAGAAGTGACGCCTCTTGCCAGTGCCGGACTGCCGGGATTTCACTTCGAGAGTAGCTTTATCCTTCGTGAGAGGCCTACTCCTTCGCGTCCAGCCGAAACGCCCGGTGCAGGGCACGTACGGCATCTTCGACTCTGTCCTCTTCGATGATGCAGGTTATACGTATCTCGGACGTGGTTATCAACTGGATATTTATCCCCTGCTCACTGAGAGTACTGAACATTCGGGAGGCAAACCCGGGAGTATTCTGCATGCCGGTGCCAACAACACTGACCTGCCCCAGCCTGGAATCACTGACGCATTCCCTGGCTCCGATTTCCCTGGCGATGGGCTCAACCACCTTCAGGGCCTCTTCCTCCTGCCCACTGGCCACGGTGAAGGTGAGGTCGGTGATGTTATCAACGCTGGCGTTCTGTACGATGGTATCAACACTGATGCCCGCCCCGGCCAGCGGTTCAAAAATAGCGGCGGCGATTCCCGGTCGGTCCGGGACACCGATAACGGTTATCTTGGCGACATCGAGGTCGTGGGCAATACTCCTCACCTTGTTACGTACTTCCATTGACACTCCTCCGTGAATCAACGTGCCCGGCTTTCCGGTGAAGCTTGAGGACACCTGAATAGGGACTTCATACAATTCCCCCAGCTCGACGGCCCGACCGTGCATGACCCTGGCCCCGTGGGAGGCCAGTTCCAGCATCTCTTCATAGCCAATCTCTTCCAGAGGCTGCGCTTCGGGGACGACGCGCGGGTCTGCCGTGTAGACACCCTCAACATCAGTGTATATCTGGCAGACTTCAGCCTTCAAGCTGGCCGCCAGAGCAACTGCGGTAGTATCCGAAGCACCCCTCCCCAGGGTGGTTACGTCCATTTCTTCGGTGATACCCTGAAAACCGGCAACAATGACGATATTGCCCTTCTCAAGCTCCCTGAAGATACGCCTGGGCTCTATGTTCAGGATACGTGCTCGCCGATGAGAAGCGGTTGTCCTGATTCCTGCCTGGGCACCGCTGAGGCTAATCGCCTGATAACCCATGGCCGCCAGCGTCATTGCCAGCAGGGTGCTGGAAACCAGCTCTCCGGTGGACAACAGGGCGTCAAGCTCACGGTCATCCGGGTGTTCATTAACCTGGTAGGCGAGGCTAACCAGGTTGTCCGTGGTCTTGCCCATGGCGGACACGACCACGACCACCTCGTTGCCCTCGTCCCTGGTCGCGGCAATGCGCCGGGCGGCGTTCTTTATCTTCCCGGCGTCCGCCACCGACGAACCGCCATACTTCTGGACAATCAGTGCCATTTCGCTCCCCCAAGAAGCAGAGGTATCTCATACTGGGACTGGCGTTGCCTGGTAGTGGCGCGGCAATTCATGCTCCCACCAGCATCCGTCTGATTCAGTGAATCAACATACTCATGATATTATAGCCAGGGTTAATAGACAACCCGGTGCTGCCGGCCTCGGCCTCGGTGAACGCTGTCGCCCCGTTGCCGTCGAACCCTTTTCCCCAGAGTATAAACGGCACAGGCTCGGCAGTGTGTGTCCGGAGCGTCACCGGAGTGGGGTGGTCAGGTAGAATTAACATGCGCAACGGCCCCCCGTTCCAGGCCAGGAGCCGGCTGACGACCTCCCGGTCTATCCGCTGGATGGCTTCAACCTTATCCTTTACCGAGCCGACATGGGCGGCCTCATCCGGGGCTTCAATATGAACGACGACAAGGTCATGGTCATCAAGTGCCCCCAGTGCACCTTCCGCCTGGGCGGTACAGTCGTTATCCAGGCTGTCGGTAACGCCCGGTATGCTCAGCACATCAATCTGCGCCATTCGTGCCAGGCCGTTAAGCAGGTCGACCGCTGAGGTCATGGCCGCACTGAGACCGTGATGCAGTCTGAAGGCTGGCATCGCCAGTGCAGTACCGCTTCCCCAGAACAGCCAGATGGTCGTGGCCGGTATTTCACCACGGGCCGCGCGGGCCGCATTCACCGGGTGCTCCCGGAGTACTTCCTGTGAGGCCGTCATCAGTTCCCTGAGGTAGCGGCTACCACGGCCACGGGGCAGGTGAACGTCTATCGGCTGGTCAGGGATGTCATGCGGCGGAGTGCAGACAGCTCTGAGGGTGTCTCTCCTGCCCTTCAGCTTGCAGATGTGGCGGTAGCTGACCCCGGGGTAGAAGTGTACATCTTCGCTGCCCAGGCTCCGGTTGAGGGCATCCACGAGTTGCTCCGCTTCCCCGGTGCTTATGTGACCGGAACCATAGCTCCACATGCGGCCATCACGGACCGCCACCAGATTGCACCGGAAGACAACCTCACCCCTGCCAACCGGGATGCCCATGCTCCTGGCCTCGATTACCGCACGGCCTCGGTAGTATTGCCCGGGGTCATAGCCAAGTACGGACATGCAGGCGCAGGCACTGGAAGGCTCCATTCCCTCCGGCACGGTACGCACCAGCCCCACCACGCCGTCTCCGGCCATGGAGTCCAGGTTCGGGGTATCCGCCAGCTCCAGAGAGGTACGACCGCCGTGCTCCGGCAACGGCAGGCCGGCGGCACCATCCATTATTAAAACACAGTATTTCATGAAGCTACCTTGCATATAACGTCGATTCAGCCTATAATATCGTGTCGGGGCGTAGCTCAGCCAGGTTAGAGCGCAGTGTTCGGGTCGCTGAGGCCGGAGGTTCGAATCCTCTCGCCCCGACCATCAATTCCTGTAACAATAATAGCACATCTGTGCCATCTCGTGCATGTATTTAAGGCTGCGGCCCTCCTTGCCCTTGCCGGAATAGCCCGGCTCTCCCTAAGGTGCGAATGACTCTTGCCCAGCCCTACTGGAGTATCGGTCAGACTACCCGGGACCTTTCACTGGTGGAGGCCCTATCCCCTGTGCAACTGGGACATAGGTAACACTTTAGTACAGGCACATAGGTTAAACTTTTAGTATGCTGATAAGGTTCTCCAGGATTACTCCTGCTCCCCCACCACCTTCTTGGCCTCTTCCCAGAGGGTGTTCTGCTCGTCAAAGGACAGATCCCCGAAGCTGATCCCTCGCTGGCGGCAGACCTCTTCCATGCGGGCAAAGCGGCGGTAGAACTTCCGGTTGGCCTCCCGCAGGGCTGTTTCCAGGTCCATATCCTGGCGGCGGGCAATGTTCGCCAGGGTGAACAGCAGGTCGCCAAACTCCTGTGTGCGGCGTTCCAGACCTTCAGCCTCCCGGAACTCCCGTATCTCTTCGGCCAGTTTATCGATAACGCCTTCGTCATCCTCCCAGTCGAACCCCACCTGCGCCACCCGGTGCTGGACCTCCTGGCTGTAGCTCAGCGCGGGCATCTCTCCCGAGACGCTGTCCAGAATCGAGTAAGCCGTTCCCTTCTCCGCCTTTTTCAGACTCTCCCAGTTACGCGCCACTTCCTCGGCATCCCTGGCATCTCCATCACCAAAAACGTGGGGATGCCGGTACACCAACTTCTTACTGATGCCCTCTATTACGTCCCCGATATCAAACTCACCGGCCTCGGCCGCAATCTGCGCCTGGAGGACAATGTGGAGTAGCAGGTCACCAAGCTCCTCACGCAGAGCCGCCACATCCCCGGAATCCAGAGCAGCCAGCACCTCATAGCATTCCTGCAGGAACGTCGCCCGCAGCGAGCGGTGCGTCTGCTGCCTGTCCCAGGGACAACCGTCCGGACCGCGCAGCATGGCGATAATATCCACCAGGGCACTGAACTCGTTCATATTCTCCGGTAGCGACAATGTACCCTCCTCACTGGCCCCGTGTCAGGCAGATGGCAGCACGGCGCCGATAAAGTCCCTCTGCCCACGCATGAACTCGGCAGCGGACATGACACGTTTCCCCTCCATTTGCACGCGGACCACACCGAGGATACCATCCCCGGTGATAACACCAAAGGCGGTCGCCCTGCCCTTGAGAGCCACAACCCGCCCTGCTTCCCGGGAGTCTTCTTCCCGAGGAGAGACGGCGTCCATCGCCGGATGTACCGCCTCAAGCACCTTGAGCTGTCGCCCCTGCCAGGTGGTATAGCACACCGGCCACGGCTGAAAGGCGCGTACCCGCCGCGCAATATCTATCGCCGGTAGTTTCCAGTCGATTCCCCCGGCATCTTTGCTGATGAGGCTGGTATAGGTCGCCTGGTCTTCATCCTGCGGCTGCGGGACAATCTCGCCCCGGGCAAGCCGCGGCAGGACGTCGAGCAGCGTTTGAGCGCCAATCAGGGACAGCCTGGACATCAGTGAGCCGGTGGTATCCGCGGGTGCGATGGGAATCTGCGCCCGACTCAGTACGGGACCGGTGTCCATGCCCGGGTCCATCAGCATAATACTCACACCGGTAAACGTGTCCCCATTCAGGATAGCCCCCGGCACCGGTGCCGTCCCACGGTACCTGGGAAGCAGCGATGGGTGGATATTGACACAACCGAGAGGCGGTATATTGAGAACAGGCCGGGGCAGTATCTGACCGAAGGCAGCGACCACGATAACATCGGGCTGCAAACCGGCCATCTCCTCCGCCACCGGACCGCGCTTCATACTGGCCGGCTGCATCACCGGCAGTCCCCGCGCCAGGGCGGCCTTCTTCAGCGGCGGTGCGACCAGGGAACGCCCTCTCCCCGCGGCCCTATCCGGCTGTGTGTAAACCGCAACCACCTGATAGCCATTATCTACCAGTTGCTCCAGCGGAGTAACGGCGAACCCGGGAGTACCCATAAAGACAATCCTCACTGTGGACCTCCAACCACCCGATTTTAGCACCTTAAGGACTTGCCAACAACTGGCCCACTGGCATTTGCCGTACTGAGAATCCCCCGGTAAAACGCAAGCCAGGAGCTACTCATAAGTCACAGAGGACGTCTTAATAATGGACGCCCGGCTTGGTGCCTCCTGCCAGAGGGAGTTATCCACACGTGAACAGGGGGCACTTATGAGCATGAACTGGCACATCGGGACAATGGTGGGGATAAAATAGACTGCTGGCAATTCGTATCTATGGACGAGATATTGCGACTAAAAGAGAGGACGGCAGACCTTCCAAGGGAGGAGGACGGTGAAAACAGATTTCCAGAACCACCGGCAACGGCTGTCAGAACCTTTGCCATCCGTGTTATCAACAACTATTCTGGAGTAGTTGTTTTGCTTCTCCATCCAGAACCTCAAGACTAAATCACTTCTATCATATCTGTGGCGTCTATGCGTGTATATTGGAGACTGTTGAGATTGTATGACCAATGGATTGCGGCTCGATGACAACTAGGTCGGCGCAGCAGATATGGGAGACCGCTCTCGGTGAGCTGGAAATCGATGTCAACGGGCCCAACTTCCGGACCTGGTTGGAAGGAACGGTTGGCCTGAGCTTCCAGGATAGTGAGTTCGCAGTCGGGGTACCGAACACTTTCGTTGCCGAGTTTCTCGAGAGGAACCTGCGCTCCCTGGTGGAGAAGGTGCTCACCGGACTGACCAGGAGCGAGATCAAGGTTCATTTCCAGGTAGCTGCCGGTTTTACCGACAAAACCGGTTATGCCGGCGAGGCCGGTAGAGCCGGTAAAGCTGGAGAAGCCGGTGTCCCAGGCCAGAGCAGGCCTCTTCCTCTATTCAATCCGAAGTACACTTTTGAAACCTTTGTTGTCGGTAGTTCCAACCAGCTTGCCTACTCCGCCGCGCAGAAGGTAGTTGAGAACCCCGGGAAAGCCTACAATCCCCTGTTTATCCACGGACCGGCCGGGATGGGCAAGACCCACCTCCTGCACGCTATCGGACATGCTGCCACGGCCGAGGGGCTTGACGCTCTTTACGTCAGCGCGGAACAGTTCACCAACGAACTCGTCAGCGCCATACGCGGCGGTGAAACCGAGGAATTCCGCAGGAAGTACCGCAGCGTTGACGTACTCATGGTAGATGATGTCCAGTTCTTCGGCGGCAAGGAACGCACCAGAGAGAACTTCTTCCATACTTTCAACGCACTACATGCTGCCAACCGTCAGGTTGCCGTCACCTGCGACTGCCCGCCGCGGTCGATACCACAAATCCAGGAACAAATGCGCTCCCGCTTCGAATGGGGTCTGGTTACCGACCTCCAGCCGCCCGACTTCGATACACGCCTGTCCATCCTGCAGGCGAAAGCGAAGCGGGATGGTGTGGAGATTATGCCGGACGTTCTCGAACTCATCGCACTCCAGGTCAAGGAGAACATCAGACGACTCGAGGGTTCCCTGAACCGTATCGTTGCCTACGCCAGGCTTATGAAAACCCTGATTACCCCTGAGATGGCCACCCGAGCTCTGGACGACATCGCCAGCAAGGAGCCTCCACCGGCGCGACTCACTCCACCGCAGATTGTCGAGGCCGTGGCCTCAAGCTTCCAGATGCCCCTTGCTGAAATCAGGGGACGGAAAAGGGACGAGGCTACCGTCCTGGCTCGACAGGTAACCATGTACATTATCAGGCAGGAAACCGAATGCTCCCTGGCGGATATCGGCAGGGAGTTGGGTGGCCGGAGTCCGTCGACTATCAGCTACGCCTATGAAAAGATTGCCAACAATATCGGTAATGACCCCCACCTGAGACGGCAGGTATTCAATATCCAGCAGAAGCTTCACTCGCCCTCACGTACGGCAAATTAACAGACCCCCCGCAGGATTTGGATGGTCGGACACAGTTTTTCAATAACTTGCTCCCCCTTTCGATAACGCCGTCGGGGTCACACCCATATTCTTGTCGCAATCTTACCTTGCCAGCAAATTCAAAGTTACACAGATACGTGCTAGTATTAGTAATAAGAATAGTCCCACCATACAACAAATTTAGAATAGTAGTTTTTTATTTATTACTTGTAACGGATGTTTGGTTAGTGCGGGAGTATGTTCGATACTGCTGAGATTAAGGTCAGGGCCGGCATCGGGGGTAGCGGTGCGATAAGCTTTCGCAGGGAGAAGTATGTCCCCTACGGGGGGCCTGATGGTGGCGATGGTGGCGACGGGGGTAACGTGGTCATTGTGGCTGACGCCAGTGTTACCAACCTGCTTACATTTCGCCGTAAGGCGTCCTATAAAGCGGGGCGTGGTGGAAACGGACAGGGGAGGAAGAAGCATGGGCCACGAGGAGAAGACCTGTTTCTAATGGTACCTCTGGGAACAATGATACTGGACAAGGACCGGCCGGGAGACGATGCCCTTCTGGCTGACCTGGAGCAGCCCGGGCAGCGAGTGGTAGTCGCCAGGGGAGGCAAAGCAGGGCTGGGCAACACCCACTTTGCTTCGTCGACGAATCAAGCGCCCCAGATTGCCCAGAAGGGAGACCCCGGTGAGGAAAGGACCCTGCTCCTGGAACTGCGTCTGATTGCTGATGTTGGCATTATCGGGTATCCCAACGTGGGTAAATCAACTCTCCTGGCTGCGGCATCGGCAGCCAAACCCAGAATCGCCGGCTATCCGTTCACGACGAAGGAGCCGGTGGTCGGAGTTGTTGAGGTGAGTCTGGAGGTCTTTGTGCTCGCTGAAATCCCCGGTCTGATAGAGGGTGCTCATGCAGGACGCGGCCTCGGTCATGATTTCCTGCGCCACGCAACGCGTACCCGAATGTTCATTCACGTGGTCGACGGTAGCTCCGAGTCGCCGGTTGAGGATATGGTCCGGGTTAACACTGAGCTTGGTCTGTTCGACGCTGCTCTGGGACGGAAGCCCCAGCTGGTGGTGGTAAACAAGATTGACCTGCCCGAGGCTCAGGCAAGATTGCCGGAGATAAGGCGTGTATTTGGCGATGCCGGTATCGTACCGGTGCCGGTGTCGGCAGCGACCGGAGAGGGTGTTGCCGGGTTAATGGAACGGGCGATGCAGATGCTCAAGGATGTGGGCGACAGCGGCAGGGAGATTCCCGGGAAGGTATTCCGCCCACGGCCCAGGGGAGATAGTGTTTCCGTGGATAAGGAAGGAGATACCTACATACTCAACGCACCGGTACTGGAGCGAATCATTACGAGGGGTGACGTGACCAGCTCCGCGATGCGTGCCCAGCTCAACCGCCAGCTAACCCGTCTGGGACTGAACCGTGCGTTGAAGAAGGCCGGTGCCAGGCCGGGAGATAAGGTCCGCTGCGGAGAGCTGGAATGGGAATGGTGACGGGATGAAGCTGGGCTTGCTCGGTGGTACCTTCGACCCTATCCACAACGGGCACCTGGCTGTGGCCGAGGAGGTCAAAGACAGGCTGGACTTGAACGAGGTCCTGTTTGTGCCTGCCGGCCAGCCGTGGCTGAAGGCGGACACTCCGGTCTCTCCGGCCGAGCACCGCGTGGCCATGGTACGCCTGGCCACTGCCGGTATTGCCTACTACAGCACTTCCACTATGGAGGTAGAGCGTGAAGGGCCCTCTTATACTCTCGATACCCTGGCCGAGATATGGCACAGGCTTGGTACCGGAGATGACGTCTACTTTATCCTGGGGTGGGACGGCCTGTCCCAGCTTCCCCGGTGGCATGCTCCGGAGCGCATCATCAGGCTGTGCCGCCTGGTGGCCGTGCCCAGGCCGGGCGCTACCAGACCTGACCTTGCCGCCCTGGAAGGCAGTATTCCGGGGCTGTCAGAAAGAGTGATAATGCTCGACAAGCCGCAGGTGGACATCAGCGCCTCCGACATCAGGGAGCGTGTCACCCGTGGCGTTTCTGTCACCGGTCTGGTCCCTCAGGTGGTGGAGGACTATATCAGGGAGCACGGGCTGTATCTGACGGGGCGGTAGGCTTAGCGGCGTGGGCAGTCGACGGGATACAGTCGGCAGTACGGATTTCTACACATCCAGGTTCTTGACGCTCTTGGCGTGGGCCAGAATGAAGGCTTTGCGCGGCGGGACCTCCCCACCCATCAGCATGGAAAACATGTGGTCGGCCTTGGAGGCATCATCGATGGTGACCTCGAGCAGGGTGCGGGTCGACGGGTCCATGGTGGTCTCCCAGAGTTGCTCCGTGTTCATTTCACCCAGGCCCTTGTAGCGCTGGAGGCTCACCCTCTTTCCCTTGAGGCCTTCGAGCACCTCGTCCTTCTCCGGGTCGGAGTATACCCACTTCTCGAACTTGGCGGCGGTGATACGGTAGAGCGGCGGCTGGGCAATGAAGAGGTGCCCGTTGTTGATCAACTCGAACATGTGCCGGAAGAAGAAGGTCAGCATCAGGGTGCGGATGTGGGCGCCGTCGACGTCGGCGTCCGCCATCAGGATAACCTTGTGATAGCGCAGCCTGGCCAGGTCAAGCTCCTCGTCGATGCCGGTCCCCAGGGCGGTAATGATAGCCCGGATGGCATCATGGGCCAGCATCTTGTCCGGCGGTGCCTTTTCCACGTTCAGTATCTTGCCCCACAGGGGTAGAATCGCCTGGAACCGCCGGTTCCTGCCTTGCTTGGCAGAGCCACCGGCGGAGTCGCCCTCGACAAGGTATACCTCGCAGAGAGAAGGCTCCTTCTCCGAGCAATCGGCCAGTTTCCCCGGCAGGGTGCCGGTGTCCAGGCTGTTCTTGCGGACGATAAGTTCCCTGGCTTTCCGGGCGGCCTCCCTGGCCTTGGCGGAGAGGAGGCACTTGTCAATTATCCTCTTGACGTCGTCCGGGTGCTCATCGAAGTAGAGCGAAAGCCCCTCGCCAACAACGCTCTCGACCTGCCCCTTCACTTCCGGGTTACCGAGTTTGGCCTTGGTCTGTCCCTCGAACTGTGGCTCGTGTATCTTGACACTGATGACGGCGGTAAGTCCTTCTCTGACATCGTCTCCGGAAAGGTTGGGGTCGTCCTCCTTGAGGAACTTGTTCTTGCGGGCGTAGTCGTTCAGGGCGCGGGTTAGCGCGGAGCGGAAGCCGGTGAGATGAGTGCCCCCGTCGATAGTATTAACACAGTTGGCAAAGCTGTAGGTGGACTCACTGAAGCCGTCATGATACTGGAGAGCCACTTCGACGATGGTGCTGTTCGCCGGCTTGTTGATGTGTATTGGCTGCTGGTGGCGCAGTACACGATTCCGGTTAAGGTGGCGGACGAAGCTGGTGATGCCCCCTTCGAAGTAGTAGGTTAGCTCGCTGTCACGTCGCTCGTCCCGGAAGTATATCTCAAGGTCGCTGTTGAGGTATGCGATTTCCCGTATACGCTCACTGAGGGTGTTGTAATCATACCTGGCGTCGTCGAAGATTTCCGCATCGGAAAGGAAGCTGGTCGTGGTGCCGTTGGGGTCGGTGGTCTCACCAACTGCGATGACATCGCCCTGCGGTATCCCCCGCAGGTACTCCTGGTGGTAGACCTTGCCGTCCAGCCTGACGTCCACCTTGCACCAGGAAGACAGAGCGTTGACCACGGAAGCACCGACGCCGTGCAAACCACCGGATACCTGGTAGGTCTTGCCGCCGAACTTGGCCCCGGCGTGCAGTACCGTCATCACCGTTTCCAGCGCGGATGTATTGGTTGTGGGGTGAATGTCCACGGGGATGCCGCGGCCGTTGTCTTTTACTGTGACCGAACTATCCGGGTGGATGATGATATCAATCCTGGTGCAGAAGCCGGCCATGGCTTCGTCCACGCTGTTGTAGACTATCTCATAGACCAGGTGGTGCAGTCCGCGGTGGTCCGTGCTGCCGATGTACATACCCGGGCGACGGCGTATTGCTTCGCGGCCCCCCAGGACCTGGATATCATTCGCAGTGTACTGACCGTTGATACCGTTGTTCACCAGTTCGGGTTGTGGCGGGGCATCCTGTGTCATAGCGGTAGACTCCTTCGTGATTGAAAACGCGCATACCACGGCCCGGGTCGAGATAGAAACAGAAGCGATACCGAGGCTGGTGCAGCAGGTGAGGTGAAGCAGGTTGATGAATCAATCATCATGCTGTATTATAGCACATTCTTGCTAGAAATGGAAGTGGTTGAGGGCAGTTTATGCCACCAATTCCAGGAGCTTCTCCACGGGCACGCTTTCCTGTCTGGAGGTGGTCATATCGCGCAGCATTACCGTGCCTGTCCTGACCTCATCCTCGCCGATGATGGCCACCCTGGGGATGCCCAGGTTGTTTGCCTGCCTTAGCTGGGCCTTGAGGCTGCGACCGCCGGTTGATATCAGTACCGCCGCCCCTTTGCGTCGCAGGGTAGTCGCCAGTTTCATCGCGGCGTCCCTGGCTTCGTTGCCGAGGTGAGCGATGAAGATCTCCGGACCGGGTATCGGGGGTACGGGGATATTCTCCCTGGTCAGGCCGAGCACCATGCGCTCGATGCCGGTGGCGAAACCGACCCCTGGAGTCGGTTTTCCGCCCAGCTCTTCGAGCAGGCCGTCATACCTCCCGCCACCGCCCAGAGAGCTCTGGGACCCCCCTGCCTCGGGCTGCACCTCGAATACCGTGCGAGTATAGTAATCGAATCCGCGGACCAGGCGGCGGTCTTCCTTAAAGGGGATTTCAAGGACGCCAAGGTGTCTTTTCATCTCGTCGTAGTGCCCGGTGCACTCGGAGCAGAGGTAGTCGGCGCTCTTCGGTGCACCGTCCGCTATCGGCTGGCACAGGGGGTTCTTGCAGTCCAGCAGCCGCAGCGGGTTTTTCTGGAAACGGACATGGCAGTCGGGGCAGACTTCATCGATGTGCGGGTGGTAGTGTTCTTTAAGTGCCGATAGATACTCCGTGCGGCACTTCCTGCAGCCGATGCTGTTTATCACCACCGTGAAGCGGCCCAGACCCAGGCTGAAGAAGAACTGCCAGGCCATGTCGATAACCTCGGCGTCAAGGGCGGGGTCGGCATCACCGATAGCCTCGCAGCCGAACTGGTTGTGCTGCCGGTATCTTCCTGCTTGAGGTCGCTCGTAGCGGAAAGCAGGGCCGATATAGAACAGCTTAACCGGCTGGGGGCGGTTGTGGAGGCCATGCTCCAGGTAGGCCCGGCATACGGAGGCGGTGCCCTCCGGTCTCAGGGCCAGGCTGTTGCCCCCCCGGTCTTCAAAGACGTACATCTCTTTCTCGACGATATCGGTGCCCTCTCCCACGCCGCGTGTGAATAGCCCGGTGTCCTCAAACATGGGCAAGTCGATGCGCTCGTAGCCGTAGAGCCGGCAAATCCGGGCGGCCTTCTGCTCAACGTAGCGCCAGTATGCCTGCTGCTCGGGCAGGATGTCTGTGGTACCGCGTGGTGCTCGGTACAATACTCCCCCTCCGTATCGTCTCTAAGCTAGATTACCCTATCGGTGTCAGGCTTGTAAAGCAGGCCCCTTCACAGGGGGCCCCTGTGAAGGGGCGCTGGTTCCTGTTATTTTTGTATAAGCACTACCCTTACGTTATACTTAGTGTGAGGAAATGGCGTAACGGGGTGACCGGTGGTTGTCAGTCAGTTGATAGACAGGGCTCGGGAGTATCTGCCGCCGTCCAAGATTGCCATCGTCGAGCGGGCCTACGAATTCGCCAGCCGTGCTCACGAAGGGCAGATGCGGAAGTCGGGCGACCCTTATATCGAGCATCCCTTACAGACGGCCCTGATTCTGGCAGAGCTGGAGCTGGATGCCAACTCGCTGGCGGCCGCCCTTCTGCACGACGTTACCGAGAACTGCGACATACCCACGTCTGAGATTGAAGCCCAGTTCGGCTCGGAAGTTGCCAAGCTCGTCAATGCTGCCACCAAGCTTGGGAAAATCTCCTGGCAGGAACCGGAGGAGACGGCCCGCCGGGGCAGCACCACCACCGGGTCGGTGCAGGCGGAAAACCTTCGGAGGATGCTCGTGGCCATGGCCGAGGACCTGCGCGTGGTCTTCATCAAACTGGCCGACCGTCTCCACAACATGCGTACTCTCTACGCCCTCGACGCGGAGAAACAGCAGAGAATCGCGCGCGAGACCCTGGAGATATACGCTCCCCTGGCACACCGGTTAGGGATATGGGAAATGAAGTGGCAGCTTGAGGACCTGTGTTTCCGTTATCTGGAGACAGAGAGGTACCACCAGACGGCCAGCCTGCTTGCCGAGAAACGTGCCGACCGGGAGCAGTTCATCACCGAGGTGACGGAACAACTGAACACGGAGTTAGAGCAAGCGGGCCTGAAGGCTGAGGTGTTTGGTAGACCCAAGCACCTCTATAGCATACACCGCAAAATAGAGCGGTACGCTGCGCTCGGTAAGGACTTCGACGATATTCATGACCTGCTGGCACTTCGGGTGCTGGTGGACACGGTGAAAGACTGCTACACTGTCCTGGGTATTGTCCATGCCCTGTGGCACCCACTGCCCGAGCAGTTTAACGACTACATAGCTACTCCCAAAACGAATGGATACCAGTCCCTGCACACCACGGTGATATGTCACGGCACCACCTCTCTGGAGGTACAGATACGCACCCATGAAATGCACCACGTTTCCGAATATGGGGTGGCGGTTCACTGGCATTACAAGGAGGGCGGCAAGCCGGATGGTGGTGTCGAGGATGGCGTCGGCTGGCTGCGCCAGTTGATTGAGTGGCACCGCGAGCTGCATGGCGCAGAGGAGTTCCTGGAGTCGGTCAGGACAGACGTATTCAGTGACCAGGTCTTTGTCTATACGCCCAAGGGGGAAATCAAGGATCTGCCCAGGGGTTCTACCCCTCTTGATTTCGCCTACCGTATTCACACGGACCTCGGACACCGCTGCATTGGCGCCAAGGTGAACGGGCGGATGGTGCCGCTGAACTACGAACTCAACAATAGTGATATCGTCCAGGTCCTCTCAGCCAAGTCGGACCGCGGACCGAGCCGGGACTGGCTGAACTCTCACCTGGGCTTCATTAAGACTTCTCACGCCCGTGAGAAGATACGGCAGTGGTTCAAGAAGCGGGAGCGGACGGAAAATGTAGAGCGGGGCCGGGAGCTTCTGGAGAAGCTGATGAGGCAGCTGGGTATGAAGTTCAGCGAACGCGAGAACCTGGCGGCGCTATTCAAACACGATACCCTGGACGAGTTCTACAATTCCATCGGCTATGGGGGGATTACCCTTCACCAGATTACCGCCAGGCTGGCCGCGGAGGAAGAGGAGCCAAAGGTTATCGAGACGGCACGGCCAAAGAGCACGGACTCTGAGGTCAATGTCCTGGGCGCGGGCGATATGCTCACCAATCTGGCGCAGTGCTGTCATCCCCTGCCCGGCGACGCAATTATCGGTTATATCACGCGGAGTCGGGGCGTGACGGTTCACCGCAAGGACTGCAGCAACATCATCAATGAAGAGGAAAAAGAGCGAATGGTCCCGGTGGAATGGGGCAAGGCCAGTGTGCTGCACCCGGTCAAGGTCAGGGTGGACGCCTGGGATAGAGTAGGGATGATGCGCGATATCAGTACCCTGGTCGCCGAGGAGAAGGTCAACATCGTTGCCGTGAACCTGGTCTACAACGACGACCAGACGATTTCAATATTCCTTACCGTGGAGATAGGAGACCTGCCGCAGTTGAGCAAGCTCCTGTCCAGGGCTGAGAGAATTCGGGGCGTTTTGAATATCACCCGGGTAGGTGAAGGTAGCGCTGTTGAGACCAGCCCACCGACCTGAAACGTTGCCACAACCAGAGAGTACCACCGGAAAATACCCCTGATGCCAGGTCAGGTCTGATATCAGATTAGGCCTGATATCAGATTAGGTCTGCGTAATCGGAAGGTGTTGAACCAAAGGAGCGAGGAGGTAGAGATTGCCCATCACCAAGTCAGCCAAGAGACACGTGCGCGTGAGTGAAGAGCGGCGCCAGCGCAACAGGTCGGTCCGCACCCAATGCCGGAGCAATGTTGTCCGGGCGGGACGGCTTATCGTCACCGGAGAGCTTGAGGCCGCCCGGGAAGCTGTGGCTGTTGCCATCAACTCCCTGGACAAAGCTGTGACCAAGGGTGTCATCCATTCTAACAATGCCGCCCGGCGGAAAGCGCGCCTCGTGAAAAAACTGAACCAGGCTCTGGCCGGCGGGCAGGAAACCGGTGCATAGCCGGTAGCAGGTCCCGCGGTGCACAGATATACCAGGTCATTCTGAACAGAACGAAGCGGAACTTTCTGCCGCAACAAGAGAGATTCTTCACTTCGTTCAGAATGACATCTGTGGCCTTAGCGCTTATTACTTGGCATTGTCCCGCAGGCTGCTTCAGTTCGGTGCTTTCTTTCGGTTTGACATTACTTCGTTGACGGGTGTACATTACGCATGGTGAGCCTCGTCAGGCGTAGTTCCTGCTACCCGTAGTCTGATTGGGCGTTGCGGGAATCGGCGTTAATTCAGGAAGTTAGAGATGCTGACTCAGTTCCAGAGAGTAGGACGCGACCTGTTTATCAGGGGGCTTGTCGCCTCTCATACTGGTAACCTTAGTATCAGGTTGAGGAATCGCATCCTTATCACCCGTCGTGGTGCCATGCTCGGTTGTCTCCAGGAACACGACCTGATTGAGACCGGGGTCAGTAAGAATGACCGTTCGACACCACTGGCTTCGTCCGAACTGGCCGTTCACCGTGCCATCTATCAGTTAACCCCGGCACAGGCGATTATCCATGCCCACCCGCCCCATGCCGTCGCCCTATCGCTTACGGTCACTGAGATTGTCCCTAATTGTGCCGAGGGCCTTGAAGTGGTGGGCCGGGTTCCTGTACTGGGCTGTAACACGATGGTTAAATCCGGGGAGCTTGCCGAGACAATTGCCGATGCCCTTAATGAACATCTGGTGGCGGTGGTGCACGGCCATGGTAGTTTTGCCGTCGGACAGCTACTCGAAGATGCCTACAACTGTACTACCATGCTTGAAGAGAGCAGTCAGGTTATATGCCTGTTGAGGTCGTTGCAGGGGAACCTCGTCGGCCAGCAACCGTCAAGCTAGCCCGTCGGCCTATTGTCCGCGGATGAAATCCCTGACCCCCGTACTCTGAGCTATAACCCTCAGTGCCGTGGGCGCAAACTTTGCCGCAATAATCAGCCCCACAATCACCGACCAGATGACAAACAGGCCCGAATGTGTCCCCAACCACGCAATGAAGGGCAGGACTACCAGACCGATTCCCATGGACAGGGCGACATTGCGGGTGATTGCAAACGGCACAGCGATTATGCCGAGCAGAACCCACAGCCCTGTCAGGTAGCCGTAGACCGGCATCAGGACTACCAGGGCACCTACTGTGGTCCCCATGCCCTTGCCGCCGCTGAATCTCAGCCAGACCATCCAGTTGTGACCCACCACTGCCGCCCCCGCCGCCAGGAAGACGTAGACCGGGTCCACCTTTAGCAACCAGTGGGCAATTGCCACCACTGCTGCCCCCTTGCCGAAGTCTATGATACCGACGGCTATGGCCGGCAGAGCGCCCACTTCGCGGAAGGTGTTCAGCCCGCCGACGTTTCCCCCGCCCAGCTTCCGGATATCCTTGCCGCTGGACATCCGGGTGAAGATGTACGCCGAGGGCATTGAGCCCAGCAGGTAACCGATGAGGAATACCACCACGCCGGTTACAAACTCATTTACTATCATCAGGTCCTCCGGGATAGTATCTACTTCTTGTATACCGGCGTGCACCAGCCGGCGTACTTCGGGTTGTTGCTCAGGATAACGTCGTGGTAGAACTCCTGCAGCTTTGCCGTCACCTTGCCGATTTCGCCGTCGGCAACCTTGCGGTGGTCTATTTCGGCGACGGGGGTGATGTGGGCGGCGGTGCCGGTCAGGAAGCACTCATCGGCAGTGTAGAGCTCATTGCGAGCGATATGCCTCTCTATTGTCTCGATGCCCAGTTCCTCCCTGGCCAGGGTGATGGCGGCGTCCCGTGTGATGCCAATCAGTATGCCATCCGAGCCGGGCGGTGTCACCAGCTTGCCATCAATTACCAGGAAGAGGTTCTCTCCGCTACCCTCGGCGACGTGTCCATTCGGCGTCAACATGATGGCCTCGTCGAAACCGTTCTCAATGGCCTCGGTCTTGGCGGCGGCGTTGGTCACGTAGAGGCCGGTAAGCTTGGCACGGGGCACCTCACCGGGGAACCGCCACGAAGAGACGCAGCACCTGGCACGGTCGGTGTCCAGGTAGCGTCCCCAGGGGAAGGCAAACATCAGGAAATCACTGTCCAGATTATGGAGGCGCACGCCCATGGCCTGGGTGGTTCCCTCGCCACTTTTGTAGGCAAGGGGGCGCACGTAGACATCCTCCTCGAAGCCGCATTTCTCTACCACCTCCACGGTCAGCCGGCAGAGGTCCTCCAGGGTGTGGGGCAGTTCGATATTCAATAGATGGCAGCCATTCAGCATCCGCTGGTAATGCTCCTCGAGGCGGAACAGATATAGCTGCTTATGGTCGCTGTTCCAGTTGCCCCGGATGCCCTCGAAGACGCCCGTGCCGTAGTGCATGAAGTTGGTCATGACACTGAGCTTGGCTTCTTCCAGGGGTACAATCTGGTTGTGGAAATAGGCATATGATGGCATCTTTACCGGCCTCCTCTTCTGTGGCTGGGCTGAACTAGCTCCTTATGACGGCCCTGTCAGCATCAACGCATACCGTGACGGCTGCGTTGGCCACGATGATTTCGTCTGATTTATCTCCCATACTTGCGGCCTGGTGGCCGTGCACAATCATGCCGCCCTCGACCACCTTTATTTCCTTCCGGCCGAAGGGCAGGGTCTTGAGGACTTCGTCGGTATCCACATCTGCAGGGCGGGGACAGGCAACGAGTACCTCAACGAGCATGCCGTTTAGGCCTTTCAACTCCACCAGCTCCAACAGGCCGATGAGGCAGACACGAGCGACGGCGTCCTTGACCGCCTTGGTGGCCGCCTCGGTCACGTCCTGGCCGTGCTGGTCGACCCCGGTGCCCATCTCGATGATGAAACGCTTCTTGTTCATGACATCCTCCTGAGTCAGATGGAGTCTATTATAAGGGAGGGTGGATAGAGATGGCAAGTCTACTGTGTTCCCCCTACCTCGAAAGCCCCGGCGTCTGCAGGGTATAGTCACCGCCGTCGTCCGGGGGGAAGATGTCCCTCAGGCGCAGGGTACGGCCGGTCTGGATGGCGCTGAAACCGTACCTGTCCCGGATGCGGTCGATGGCCCGGTTCAACTGCTCCTGCCTCTTCCCGGAAGGTTCCAGCATCGCCAGTTGACGACTCGGTTCCGCCAGGCTTGACACCCCGATGCCGATGAGGCGTACCGGTTGCTTCTCCGCAGCGAGGGCCTTCCGCATCAGCTGGACGCCAGTATCGAATATCGACTGGTCGGCGTCGGTAGCCTGTGACAGGGTGTAACTGCGTGTAATCGTGGTGAAATCAGCATAGCGCAGCTTCAGAGTGACGCACTTCGCCTGCTTGCCACGATGACGCAGGTCGCTGCCGACCCTTTCGCTGAGATAACGCAGGGTTGCTTCCAGCATCGGCTGTCCCGAGAGGTCTTTGTCGAAGGTGGTCTCCCGGCTGATGGACTTCGCCTCGCCCGGTGGCGACACTTTGCGGCTGTCGATTCCGTTCGAATGGCGGTGTAGCACCTCACCAGACGCACCAAAATGGCTTTTCAGGGCTTTCAGGGGTACAAGTGATAGCTCACCTATGGTCTTCACCCCGAGGCCCCTCAATCTCTGTTCTGTTTTCTTACCGATTCCGGGCAGCTTATCGATAGCCAGAGGTGCCAGGAAAGCTCTCTCATCTCCCGTCGGCACCTCGATGAGACCGTCCGGCTTGGAGAGGTCGGAGGCGACCTTGGCGACCA
>DATKWT010000106.1 GCA_035529395.1 Dehalococcoidales bacterium
GTGCCTATAACCTGAATCTGATAGTCCCTTCCCTCTCCGACCAGCAGGCTGATGCTGACCGTCTGCTGGAAGCACTCCGCCAGCAGCATAAGGTGCACTGCCGCCGGGTCGATATTGACGTCCTGCGCGGGCTCTCCCCACAGCTACGCTCACGGGACTGGCAGTGTCAGGTCTCAGTTCGTGATGATGAAGTGGTGGCTGTCGGTGAGTGTGCTGCACGGCAGCTTGGACTGGCGGTTGACCTGGGCACGACGAAAATAGCCGGGTATTTGGTCGACCTGGATACCGGAAACACACTGGCCGCCCGTGGCATGATGAACCCCCAGATTGAGTGTGGGGAGGATGTTGTCACACGAATCAGCTACATCACCGGTTCACCTGACGGTGGACCACGACTGCAGGCGCTGGCCGTTGAAGCACTCAACCAGCTTACCGGAGAGCTTACTGCCGAAGTTGGTGAGTCACCAGAGGCCATCGTGGAAGCGGTTGTTGTTGGTAATACTGCTTTGCATCACTTCCTGCTTGGCCTGCCCGTCACTCAGCTTGCTGCCGCGCCCTTCATTCCTGCCGTCGGCCATGCCCTGGATATTAAAGCCCGCGACATAGGATTAAGAATTGCCCCCGGGGCTTACGTACATCTCCTGCCTAATATCGCCGGTTTCATCGGTGCCGACCACGTGGCCATGTTACTTGCCACCGGAGTATGGCAGGAGGAGGGACCGATAGTCGCCCTTGATATCGGCACCAACACCGAGGTCTCGCTGGTGTACAATGGCAGGATAACGGCTGTTTCCTGTGCCTCCGGTCCGGCATTTGAGGGCGGGCACATTCGGGACGGCATGCGGGCTGCCGCAGGTGCTATCGAAAGGCTGCGAATCGTTGCTGACAGCAGTCCCGGGGGTCTGGTGCAGTGCCAGACGGTAGATGACGCTCCGCCGGTGGGCATCTGTGGCTCGGGAATACTCGATGCCCTGGCCCAACTCTACCTCAACGGGATTGTTACCAGGGAAGGAAGAATGGCATCCGACCATCCCCTGGTACGCGGCGACGGCCGGCAGCGTGAGTTCGTGCTTGTTGGTGAGGAGAAACGTAGCGGCCGTCACGCCGTCGGTATAACGCAGCAGGATATTCGTGAACTGCAACTCGCCAAGGCAGCGATTCGCACCGGCATACAGGCACTCCTGAATAGCAGCGATTGTGCCGAGGAAGATATCAGGCAGGTGGTTATTGCCGGGGCCTTTGGCAGCTATATCGATGTTGGTAGCGCGATGGATATCGGGATGCTGCCGTCGCTCCCGCGGGAACGCTTCCGCCAGGTGGGTAATGCCGCCGGTGCCGGCGCCCGCCTTGCCCTGGTCTCGACACGAAGGCGGGATGAGGCTCGTACTGTGGCTTCACAGGTGGAGTACATTGAGCTGGCCAGTTCGCCGAATTTCATGCAGACATTCACCGAGGCTACCTACCTGGGCCGCTATCGTTTAAGACATGGTTCGAGACAGGAGACTGTCTGATTGCTTCGTCACTGCGAGATTGCTTCGGCTTCGGCCTGCTGGCTTTGCCAGCAGGTTCGCTCGTAATGACGTGTGGGCCTGCGGCCCACCCAGACTTCGTTTGACGGCTCATGACTACTATTGTATTATGCAGGTTGGTAATGGCAGGGTATAGTCCTGACCGGGGTTTGTGTTAATGACGGGAACACCACGTTCTCCCCTAATCGAAGAAATAGACCCCGGGCTGTCGGCGCTTGACACCTTTGAGCTCTTCCGCAACGATCCCTTCTGTTTCTTCCTGGATAGTGGTATGGACCCTCACAAGCTGGGGCGGTACTCATTTATTGGCAGCAACCCTTTCCTTGTCCTCAGCAGTCGCGGCAGCCAGAGCACCATCACCAGGGGGGCGGAGAAGACCTGCCTTAGCGGGAACCCGTTTGACATAATCGGTAGTATCCTTGAAGAGTATCGGCTGGACCCGGTATCTGCACCGGTGCCGTTTGTCGGTGGTGGGGTGGGCTACCTGAGCTATGACCTCTGCCATTTCATTGAGCGGTTGCCGACTACGGCGGTGGATGACCTCCAGCTGCCGGAGTGCTACCTCGGTTTCTACGATGTCGTGCTGGCCTTCGACCACCTTGAGGGAAAGACCTACATTGTCTCCACCGGCTTTCCGGAGCTTGCCGAAACAGAAAGGATGGCGCGGGCCAGGTACCGGCTCGATGAGATGAAGTCCCGCTTCTCTGGTACCAGGGTGCCGACGCCATCCTCAGTGCCCGCAGGCCCGGCGGCGGCTGGCCTCACCGGGGGATTCACGCATGACAGATACGTCGCTGCTGTCGAGAAAGCACGGCAGTACATCATCGCCGGGGATATCTTTGAGGTAAACATCTCCCAGCGCTTCGAAACGGAACTCACCATCAACCCCTACGACCTCTACAGGCGTCTGCGGCAGATAAACCCGGCGCCTTTCGCCAGCTACCTCGGGTTTGACGACGTCACGATAGTGAGCGCCTCCCCGGAGCGGTTTCTCCGGCTGCGTGGTGACCGTGTGGAGACGCGCCCGATAAAGGGCACCCGCCCGCGGGGCAGAGGGCTGGGTGAAGACCAGGCCCTTGCCCGGGAACTCCTGAACAGCCCTAAAGACCGGGCGGAGAACATCATGATAGTGGACCTGGAGAGGAACGACCTGGGGCGGGTCTGTCGCTACGGCACCGTCAGGGTGACCGAACTGACGATACTGGAGGTGTTTCCCACCGTCTTCCATCTCACCTCCACCGTGGAAGGTCGACTGAGGAAGGGCAAGAATAGCACGGACCTGCTGAAAGCCACCTTCCCCGGCGGCTCGATAACCGGAGCACCCAAGGTGCGCGCCATGGAGATAATCGATGAGCTGGAGCCTACCCGGCGAAGCGTCTATACCGGCAACATCGGGTATCTGGGGTTCGACGGCAGTCTCGACCTCAATATCGTCATCCGCACCTTCATCATCAAGGATGGCAGGGCCTATTTCCAGGTGGGTGGTGCCGTCGTCTATGACTCCGACCCCGAGGAAGAGTACCAGGAGACGTTGGACAAGGCCAGGGCTCTCATTAGTGCCCTCAATCTGCCGGCAGAAGGCCAGGAATAGCCATGGTAATTGTTATTGATAACTACGATTCGTTCGTCTATAACCTTGCCCAGTACCTCGGTGAGCTGGGCTGGAGACCGGTGGTCCATCGCAACGACGAGGTCACCCTGGCCGAGATAGAACGCGCTCGCCCATCCCACATAGTCATCTCTCCGGGGCCGTGCACCCCGCTGGAGGCCGGTATATCCAATGACGTTGTGCGCCACTTCGGGGGGAGGATTCCCATTCTTGGTGTCTGCCTGGGACACCAGTGTATCGGGTACGTCTACGGGGGCGAGATTGTCCGTGCTCACATCCCCACCCACGGCAAGAGCACCCTCGTTTATCACGACGGGCGTACGGTATACCAGAGCCTGCCGAACCCGTTTGAGGCTGGCCGCTACCATTCTCTAGTGGTGAGAGGCGATATTATTCCTGACGTGCTGAAGACCACTGCCACTACCAGTGAAGGTATTGTTATGGGAGTCCGGCACCGGGACTATGTCGTTGAGGGCGTGCAGTTCCACCCCGAGTCCATCATGACCGATGTAGGTCACGCGGTACTGAGGAACTTCCTGAGCTACCGGCAGCCGATGTGGCCGGAGGAGCCTGGTCGTGACTGAACTGGTTTATCTCAACGGCTCTCTGGTGGCCCGAGACGATGCCCGCATTGCCGTGCTCGACTACGGCTTTCTCTACGGATTCGGCCTGTTCGAGACCATGCGGGCCTACGGAGGACACGTTTTCCGCCTTGACCGGCACCTTGACCGGCTGCTTCATTCTGCGGAAAGGCTTGGCATAGTCGTTGAGGGCGATGCTCTGGAAAGAGCGGTGACGGAGACCATCCGTGCCAACGGACTCAGCGATGCCCGTATCCGGCTCACCGTATCTATCGGTGAGGGTAGGGTAGTCCCTGACCCGACTACGTGTGGTGAGCCGACGGTGCTGGTGGTGGCGGGGAATTACCAACCGTTTTCGGAAGAGGTCTATCAGAAAGGTTTCAGTGCGGTGGTATCATCTATCCGCCGCAATAGCCAGTCGCCTCTCTCCGGCATGAAGACGCTCAACTTCCTGGAGAGTATGCTGGCAAGGCAGGAAGCAAGGACTGCCGGTGCTGATGAAGCCCTCCTTCTCAACGAAGTGGGACTGCTGACCGAGGCCAGCATGAGCAACGTGTTCCTCGTCGGCAATGGTTCCCTGAAGACACCGGGACTGGAAAGCGGTGTTCTTCCCGGAGTTACCAGGGAGACGGTACTTGAGCTTGCCGGGGGACTGGGCATAGACGCGGTGGGATGTGACATAACGATGGACGAGTTCATGAGAGCGGACGCGGCATTCCTGACCAACTCGGTGATGGAAATCATGCCGCTTACCGGGGTAGAGGGAAAGCCGGTGGGTTCCGGTAAGCCGGGGCCGGTTACACAGAAGCTGATGACGGGGTACAGGGAGATGGTGAGACGGGAGGTGGGGAAGTAGGGGACGCGGCACGGCTCATGTCTCTCATGCCTTGTTAATCTGCCCTAATATATGGGCCAAAGCCGCTGCTGTGCCAAGTGGATAGAGGCGGACTTGCCGGTCTACCTGCCCTCTCCCTGCCAGCAATAGAGCCCCTTCCTTCAGCAGCTCCGCCAGTGTTGGTTTGCGTTCCAGGCCCCGGACTACCTGCTCTTTCGTCAACGCGATAACGGCCTGCAACTCATCTGGCGGCAAGTCTCGGGGAGTATCATGCAGATGTGCCCTGTATATAACGATGTGGTATAGCTCGCCCGCCCGCGGTGTCCCGGGCGGGTGAATCATCTCGTAGAACGCAAATAGTCGTGGCTTGTCGCTCACCTTGATTTGTTGGACCGGCCCTTGCTGGGGAATATACCACGTAGCTGAGGCAGGGAGAATATCAACGTCCGTCCCGATTTCCTCTTTTGCCTCTCGATGCGCGCACATCAGCCAGTCTTCGTTTGCTTCCCGATGACCGCCTATGCCGCCGTAGAATAACTCACCCGGGGGACAACGATGGCGGGTGCCCGCTAGAAAGAAGATATAGAACCCAGCGTCGTCTTGCAAGGCAAGCCCAACCCCGACTTCGACACCGTCAGGGGCGAAGTCTGCAATCGTCCTGAACACCATGTGTCTCTCCGTTTTGCTGCCAGATGAGCGCACTACCCCCGCACGATGGCATCGGTCATGCGGCATACGCGCACCATCTGCCGCACGTCATGCACCCGCACGATGTCAGCACCGTTGGCGATACCGATGGCCACCGTAGCCGCGGTACCCTCGACACGGTCGTCGGCAGGGAGGTCGAGTACCATCTTTATCATGGACTTGCGTGACGGCCCGATGAGGATGGGCTGCCCCAACTCCTTCAGTTCAGCCAGCCGACGCAGGATTTCGATGTCCTGCTGCCAGGTCTTACCAAAACCCAGGCCGGGGTCGATGATGATGTTCTCCCGGGGGACTCCGGCCACCAGTGCCGTCTCGATGCTGTTCCATAGCGAAGAGATTACTTCGGCGATTACGTCTTCGTAGAAAGCGGTGTCCCGCCTGGCATCCGTGTCGTAGCCGCCCTTATCACGCTGATTGCTCATCAGAATTATGGGGACGTCTCTGGCAGCGGCCAGTTCCGCGAGACCGGGGTCCTTCTTCAGTCCCCACTGGTCGTTTATAATGGCTGCTCCGGCTTCCAGGGCACGGACGGCTACCTCTGATTTATATGTGTCGATGCTGAGCGGTACGTTTACCTTGCGGGCAATCCGCTCTATGACCGGTACCACTCGCCGGACTTCCTCTTCGATGGAAATTGGTGATGAACCGGGGCGGGTGGACTCGCCGCCAATATCCAGGATATCCGCACCCTCGGTAACAAAACGCTGTGCCTGTTCAACGGCTGCATCGGCATCAGCGAGGCCGTCACCGGAGAACGATTCCGGGGACACGTTCACTATCCCCATGATGTAGGTACGCTCTCCCCAGCGGAACTCGCTGAGGCCGCACCTGGTGATGCCTGGTACACTCATGACTTCTGTCTCTCCAGTCCTACTTTAACCGGCAGCAAGCCGGAAATCAAGAACGTCGGGGATAAAATCACAGTCAGTGAGAACGGTGCGTTAATTACAGGCGCTTTCGAGAGAAAAGCCGTGCTGCCTCGACCAGACCTTGACACGCAACATGGTAGTCAATTCCATGAGGCAACGATACCACTTGCGGTAACACTTATTATGATTCAATTCAAAAGATTGACGCTCAGTGCCGAAGTGACTAGAATACATGATAGGATATGTCAGACAAGCTTCCTCTACTAATGTGACGCAGCAGCCTCTTCGCGGCTGCGTTAGTTATTGTGGAAAACCAAAATGACGGTTCACGGAGGAGATAGTATGTACGTCGAACTGAGTGAAGAACACAGAATGCTCAGGACAGCAAGCAGAGATTTCGCAGAAAAAGAGATAGCCCCGCTCGTTAATGAGGCTGAGGAGAAGGAGCAATTTCCGGTCCAGCTGTACAGCCAGCTTGGTAAACTGGGCTATCTGTGTGCCAGCCATCCGGCACAATATGGCGGTGCCGAGATGGGGATGGTAGGTGAATGCATCGTGATTGAAGAGATATCCAGAGTCGCTGTCGGCATCGCGTCCGCACTGACGTCCCAGAGCGGTATTTCGACCGTTCCCATTCTGGAGCACGGAACTGAGGAGCAGAAACAGGAATACCTGGTCCCGGCCATCAAGGGAGAGAAGATTGCGGCATTTGGCCTGACAGAGCCGAACGCAGGCTCCGATGCGGCAGCCATTGAGACCACCGCTCGCAGGCAAGGGGACAGCTACATTCTCAACGGCACCAAGCTGTACATAACCAATGGCACAATATGTGACTTCGTGCTTGTGGCTGCCTCTACTGAGCGAAGCCAGGGAACCAGAGGAATAAGTGCTTTCATTGTGGAGAAGGGGACACCGGGGTTCACGGCCATGAAAATGCACAAGTTCTGCATGCGTTCCGCCGAGACAGCTGAACTCGTCTTCGAAGACTGCAAGGTTCCAGTCAAGAACCTGATTGGTGAAGAAGGCAGGGGCTTCAGCTATGTTATGGAATGCCTTGATGCTGGCAGGATTTCCCATTCCGCGACGAGTATAGGGCTGGCACAGGCGGCCTATGAAGCTTGCCTGGACTATGTCCAGCAGAGGGAGCAGTTCGGTCAACCGATACACAGGTTCCAGGCAACGGGTTTCAAAGTGGCCAGAATGGCCATGGAAATAGAGGCGGCCCGCTGGTTGATGTATCGTGCCGCCTGGCTGTACGACGAGGGCAACCGACGTCTCAAGGAGGCATCGATGGCCAAACTATTCGCCAGCGAAGTCGTGCAGAGAGTAACCAGCGATGCCATGCAGATACACGGCGCGGTAGCCATCATGACCGAATCACCAATACAGCGCTATTTCCGGGATGCAAGAAGGAACACGGTCACTGAAGGTACCTCCGAGATACAGCAGCTAGTCATTTCACGGGCGATCGGGTTGCGCTAATCAGTGACGTAAGAACGTGGTCTGCCCTCAAATGATGTACCACTTAAAACGCTAGAGTTCCGGGGGCTGGAACTAGCATACAGGGCCCCGGACAAGTGGCCGTTTTCACTGGAATCCGCATCCTTATTAGTAACTTATACAATGCACCAGTTCTTTTCCTCTATCGATAACGAATCCTGGGGTCAAGAAAAGCGTAGCTCAGGTCGGTAACCAGGATGAGTACCAGTCCAATGGATGCCAGAATAAAGTTAATTCCGCTCACGTAGGAGTAGTCTCTCCTGAAGATAGCGTCCAGGAAGAGGCGACCCATACCGGGCAGGTTGAAGATCTGCTCCATGATGACAGTGCCGCCAATCATGATGAAGAGTTGGCCTGCAATCATTGTGATAACCGGAATCATGGCATTCTTCAGAACGTGACTCATGATGACTACCCTCTCTCTGAGTCCCTTTGCCCATGCGGTCCGGATGTAGTCCTGCCTCAATATGTCAAGCATGGTGGTGCGCAGCATTCTCATGGTTGCTGCCGACATCTGGCTGCCCAGAAGCGCGGCGGGAACGAGAAACTGTACCAGGTTCCCTGCCGGGTCCTTAGTGAAGGAAATGAGCTCCACTTCTGGCGACCATCCCCACCATATCGAGGGGAAGATGACAATCATCGTCCCCAGCCAGAAACCGGGTGTAGCCATGACGATGATGGCAAAGCTGCGCCCTAAATAGTCCAGCCAGGAATCCTGCCTTATGGCGGAAATTATGCCTACCGGCAGGGCTATCAGTTGCGATATAACGAAAGCAAAGAAACCAAGCTCAAAGGTTATCGGCAGTCTGGCTAGAATCTCTGGTAAAACCGGTTTCCTAGTCCAGAGCGAGGTGCCGAA
The DNA here is from genome assembly GCA_035529395.1 of Dehalococcoidales bacterium. Classification (NCBI taxonomy): domain Bacteria; kingdom Bacillati; phylum Chloroflexota; class Dehalococcoidia; order Dehalococcoidales; species Dehalococcoidales bacterium. Next base: position 8,491 of record DATKWT010000106.1, read on the forward strand.
GTCGCCGCGGGTAAATATACCGTTCATCCAGATTGCATACTGGACATGCATCGGCTTGTCCAGCCCCAGCCATTGCCTGATAGCCTCCGGGCTTATCGTTTCCTCCGACTGACTCTCCCCACCTCCTCCCATCTGGAACATCATCATCTCAACTATACTGCCGGGAACAAAGCGGATCAGGAGGAAGACCACTATGGTCACCACAAACATAGTGGGTATCATTAATAATAGTCTCCGGATTATATAGTCACGCATATCTTCCTCTTAATCCTGTTCTTCTTGGCGGGCTCTGCCGCTGGCCCGATTACACCGCACAATGTGCGGTTCGGCGCAACAGATTGCGCTTACATCGGGCTATGCTCGATTATCCCCATGGCTCCGGACACGGGAGGGGGTAGCAGCGCTTGATTAAGCTGGTGACTGTCATCCTACCCACCAGCACCCTGGTTTCCCCCGGTAGTGCCCGCATAAGTAAGAAGGAAAGTATTTCCCAGAAACCACAAAGGGCACCAGCGACCACCACTATCTGTAGTGATTCTGATGCCCCTACCCATCACCCAC
>DATKWT010000107.1 GCA_035529395.1 Dehalococcoidales bacterium
GCCTGGGGAAACATGGCAAAGGCATGTGGGCTACCGCCGATTCGCTTCCATGATGCACGCCACACCCACGCTAGTCTGATGCTGAAACAAGGCATCCACCCAAAGGTTGTCCAAGAACGGCTCGGACACTCTACCATCGCCGTGACACTGGACACGTACAGCCACGTCGCCCCGGGAATACAGGCAGCAGCAGCCGAGAAATTTGACGAGGCGCTAGGCAGGCACTATGATGGGATTGTCAGCAATACAGCCCAGAACACCGTCCGTTAGCTATCCGTTAGCTAAATGGTGGGGAGACCGGCAAGACGGGGTTCCAAATAGGGCTTACCAGTCTCAAAATGAGGCACGGAGAGGTGTCCGAGTGGTTCATGGTGCCGCTCTCGAAAAGCGGTCTGTGCGCAAGCGCAGCGTGGGTTCGAATCCCACCCTCTCCGCCATGGTGTCGGCAGAGCGATTACGTGTTGGGCTTTCGGTCGAGGAGAGGTGCTGGAGTGGCCTATCAGGCGCGCCTGGAGAGCGCGTGTAGCTTCGTGCTACCGTGGGTTCGAATCCCACCCTCTCCGCCAGCCTATGGAACTGTTCTGAAAGGATACCCGCGATAGAGAACACTGACAATCGTTCATTCCTTTCCCGGCTGGGGCCCCGTCTCCGCTCGTTCTTCACGGGCCTGGTGCCCCTCTTCGTGCTGGCACATTTCAGTCATCACGTTGTGGGGGCGCTGCTGACCCCGCTTCTGCCCTTCATTCGGGACGATTTCGTTCTCACCAAGATGCAACTTGGGTTTCTGGGTTCAGCCTATAACCTACCCTACGGCATCGGCCAGTTGCCCGGAGGCTGGCTGGCTGACCGTATCGGTCCCCGTAACCTGATTGTGGTGGGCATCTCCGGTGTGGCTGTCGCTGGTCTGCTTACCGGTTTCTCACCGACCTACGTGTTTATATCCATCGGCCTGGTACTGCTGGGGCTGACCGGAGGCGGCTACCATCCCGCCGCCTCACCTCTGGTATCAGCATCGGTTGACGAGAAACATCGCGGCAGTGCCCTGGGCATCCACCAGATAGGAGGCACAGCCAGTTTCTTCCTGACCCCGCTTATCGCCGCCGGTATTGCCGGTGCCATCGGCTGGCGTGGCACCTTCATTTCGCTTTCCATTCCCACACTTATTTTCGGCATCGTACTATACGTGCTCCTGGGCAGGCGGGGATACACGGGCCGACCACAACCAGAGGCGACCGACAACTCCATGGAAACATCCTCTGCTGAAGGTCGTATGCGACGCCTGCTACCATTCACTGCACTTGGCGTAGTTCTCCAGGTGCTGCTGTTCTCGTCGGTGTCTTTCGTTCCAGTCTATGCTGTGGACCGCCTGGGCTCCAGCAACGAAGCCGCCGCCGGTCTGCTGGCTGTGGCCCATTTCGCCGGACTCGTGGCCGGTCCCCTGGGCGGCTACCTCTCGGACCGACTCGGTAAATTGCCGGTCATGCTGACAGTGAGCCTGCTTGCCGGACCGGCTATCTACCTGCTCAACTATGTGTCCTTTGGCTGGGGTCTGTCGCTGGTGCTGCTGCTGATGGGCACCTGCCAGTACATCGGTATGCCGGTCTCGGAGTCCTACATTATCGCCCACACCTCGGAGCGTAATCGCTCTACGGTACTGGGCTTCTACTACTTTGCCAGCCGCGGAGGACCCGGACTCATCATGCCGGTTATGGGCTACCTTTTCGACAATTTTGGCTTCCAGACCGGTTACAGTGCAGTCGCGGCAACGATGGTGGCGGTCACAATCATTTGTGCGTTGTTCATGCGGAGAAGCCAGGACTAGGCTTGGTCAGCACCCTGACCATGTCGGTCGACAATATGCCGACCGGTTGCGCGTGACGTACCATCACGCGGCGCATCTTAATTGCCGTCACTTACCCCCTGTGCTAGAATAATTATGCTTTGGAAATCAGCAATAAAGATATCAAGTACTGGATAGGCTTCAGCTTCATCCCCAGTATCGGTCGTGTCCGGCTCAACCGGCTGGAGACCCACTTTGGCAACCTGGAAGATGCCTGGAAAGCGGGACCCGACGAGTTTATCCGGGCCGGACTTGACAAGAACGTGGTGCGTGCCATCGTGTCCTGGCGCCCAAGAGTGGACCTGGAAGCGGAGATGGAGAAGCTGGAGCGGTACGGGGTACAGGCGCTTACCTGGCACGATGCACTCTATCCTTCTCGTTTGAAGGAAATCCATGACCATCCCCCGGTACTCTATATCCGTGGCTCCCTGCTCCCCGAGGACGAGTGGTGCCTGGCGGTTGTCGGTACCCGGCGGGCGAGTGCATACGGGAGACAGGTGACCGAGGAGATTGTGGCTGACCTGGCCGGGAGCCGCATTACCGTTGCCAGCGGTCTTGCCAAGGGGATAGATTCCATAGCACACCGCAGCGCCCTTGATGCCGGTGGTAGAAGTATCGCCGTCTTTGCTCACGGACTGGATATTGTGTACCCCATTGAGAACACCAGCCTGGCCCGACGAATCGTACAGCAGGGTGCACTCATCAGCGAGTTCCCGCTGGGCACACGGCCAAAGCCGGAGTATTTCCCGCGTCGCAACCGGATTATAAGTGGTATTAGTCTCGGTGTCCTCGTCGTCGAGGCGGGAACGACCAGTGGTGCCCTCATCACCGCCAACATGGCACTGGAGCAGAACAGGGAGGTCCTGGCTGTCCCCGGTAGCATTCTTTCTCCGGCCAGCCGGGGCACCAACCGCCTCATCCAGGAGGGTGCCAAGCTGGTCCGCGACTACCGGGACATACTTGAGGAACTGAACCTCGGGGCGGTTGCCCAGCAGATTGAGATGAAAGAGGTCCTGCCGGAATCGGATACCGAGTCGCTCCTTCTCAAGCAACTGTCCACCGAGCCCACACATGTTGACGAGGTCTGCCGTGCCAGCGGTCTGCCTGTTTCAACGGTCAGCAGCACCCTGGCGATGATGGAGTTGAAGGGTCTGGTCAGGACAATAGGAAGTATGAAATATGTCCTTGCTCGGGAAGCAAGACAGGAATACAGGATAAAAGTTGAGTAAACAGAAGAAGATAAATCTGGTCATCGTAGAATCGCCGGCCAAGGCCAGGACCCTGGGCAGGATACTGGGCAGCGACTATGAGCTAAAGGCGTCCCTGGGTCATATCCGGGACCTGCCTAAGAGCCGCCTGGGAGTAGATGTGGAAAACGGCTTCGAGCCGAAGTACGTGGTGCCCCGGGACAAGAGCAAGACGGTAAAGGAGCTCAAGGATGCCACTAAGAAGGCATCTACGGTGTATCTGGCTACCGACCCCGACCGCGAAGGTGAGGCCATATCCTGGCACCTGGCTTCAGTTATACAGTCGAATAATAAACCCTTACACCGCGTTGTCTTTCACGAAATCACAGAAGACGCTATCAAGCAGGCCTTCAAGCATCCCCGCAAGATTGACATACACCTGGTAAACGCCCAGCAGGCCAGGCGCATCATGGACCGTCTGGTAGGCTACAAGATAAGCCCGTTACTCTGGAAAACGGTCAGGCGTGGCCTGTCAGCCGGCAGGGTGCAATCGGTGGCACTACGAATGATAGTTGACCGGGAACGGGAGATTGAGAACTTCGACCCGGTAGAATACTGGAGCATTGAAGCTGAACTGCACCGAAGCAACGGCAAAGCTAAGAAGGAGAACGTCTTTCGGTCTTCACTGGTGGGCCTTCTGGATGGCACCAAACTGGACATCCACACCAAGGACGAAGCCGATAAACTCGGCTCCCAACTTGAACAGAGTGACTACTGCGTCTACAAGACAAAGTCCAGAAAGGTGAATCGCCAGCCGGCACCTCCCTTCATAACCAGTACGCTCCAGCAGGAGGCCTACCACAAACTGAGATACAGCGCCAAGCAGACAATGGCTCTGGCACAGCAGCTCTACGAAGGTCTCCCGATTGGTGACGAGGGAAGCGTGGGGCTGATAACGTACATGCGCACCGACTCCATCCAGGTAGCCCGTCCGGCGGTGGTCGAGACCAGGGAATTCATCAGCAGTCGATATGGTGCTGACTTTCTTCCGCCGCACGCCCGCTCCTTCTCTCGAAAGGTCAAGGGAGCGCAGGAGGCACACGAGGCAATCCGTCCCACCAGGATTCACCGGGAGCCTTCCCAGGTCAAGCAGTACCTCACCAGCAACCAGTTCAAACTATATGACCTTATCTGGAAAAGGATGGTCGCCAGCCAGATGGCAACAGCGGTCTACGACAGTACCACGGTTGATATACAGGCCGATTGTCGCGAGCAACGGACGAACTATCTAATGCGGGCTTCCTGTTCGGTGAACCGTTTTGCCGGCTTTACCGTTCTCTATACCGAGGAGAAAGACAGTGACGAAGAGGAACCTGTGGCCAGTTCTCCCCTGCTCACCCTGAAAAAGGGGGATGCGCTGGACCTGCTCGGGCTGTTCCCGGAACAGCACTTCACACAGCCGCCACCGCGTTTCACCGAGGCCAGCCTTATCAAGATGATGGAGCAGTACGGCATCGGGCGCCCCAGTACCTACGCTCCCACACTCTCCACCATCCAGACACGCGAGTATGTTACCAGGACCAGGGGGGTACTCCAGCCCACCGAACTGGGTATAATAGTGAGTGACCTCGTAAGCAAGCATTTCCCGGATATCGTTGACATTGAGTTCACCGCCCGCATGGAGGACGAACTCGACGAAATAGCCAGCGACAAAGGCAACTGGGTAGATGTCGTCCAGGAATTCTATACCCCCTTCGAAAAAAGTCTCATCAATGCCTCTCAGGCCATGGAGCGGGTGGAGCTTCCCGTAGAGTTGACCGAGGAGACCTGCCCTAAATGCGACAAACCACTGGCGGTGAAGACCGGTCGTTTCGGGAAGTTCCTGGCCTGCACCGGTTACCCCGACTGCAAATATACCAAGTCCTATCAAAAAAAGACCGGGGTTGAGTGCCCCAAGTGCGGCGGTGACCTGGTGGAGAGAAGAAGCAAGAAGGGGCGCACATTCTACGGTTGCTCCAATTACCCGAAATGTGACTTCGCCATATTTGCTCAACCACTCCCCACGCCATGTCCGCAATGCGGTTCCATCATGACCGAATACAGGAATACCGAGGCAAAATGCACCAAGTGCGGGCACAGGGAAAAGTTGCCGCAGGACCGGATACATGCAACAAGTCTTTGACCGATACATCAACTACCTGACCGCGGAGAAGAACGCCTCCCGGTATACGGTGCGCAATTATGCAACCGACCTGCTCGGCGGCACCACCGAGAAAGGACAGAAAGGCTTCTTCCAGTTTCTCAGGCTGAAGAATGTGGATACACTGGACCAGGTTGACAGACAGGTCATTCGCGATTACCTCGGCTGGTTGATGGAGCAGGGTGTTGTCAGGAACAGTATTAACCGGAGACTATCGGCAATAAAATCTTTCTTCAAGTACCTTGTACGGGAGGAAATTCTCCCGTCAAATCCTGCTGAGATGATTATCTCGTCCAAGCGTGACCAGTACCTGCCCTCGGTCCTATCTGTCGAGGAGGTAGTACGGCTCCTGGAAACACCGGACCTGTCAAAGGCAGAGGGTCTGCGCGACCGTGCCTTGCTGGAGCTACTCTATGCCTCGGGGCTCCGGGTCAGTGAGGTGGTAAACCTTGACCGCGAACAGGTCGACTTTGACACGAATGAAATACAGGTCCATCGTGGTAAGGGCACCAAGGACCGCATGGTACTCATTGGAGAACCGGCTGCCCGAGCGCTTACGGCTTACCTTGACTACGGCAGGCCGGAGCTTCTAGGCGAGAAGAGCGGAAACGCCCTGTTCCTGGGCCTCCGAGGAGAACGGCTTATTGAAAGAATGGTACAGAAGATACTGGAGAAGTATAGCCGTACCGCCGGAATTGGCCGGAGAATACACCCCCACATACTGCGTCATACCTTCGCCACCCATATGCTGGATGGCGGTGCCAACCTCAGGGTAGTCCAGGAGCTTCTGGGACACGCCGACCTTTCTTCTACACAGATATACACTCAAGTTAGCAAGAGTCAGGCCCGAAAAGTATATCTCTCGGCCCACCCTATGGCGGAAGCTCAAAAAGAGGATGAACAGGTTGAACAGCAGATTAACTAACCTTCGCCGGGACCTTGCCAGGCAGGAGCTTGTTGCCATTCTTGTCTCGCAGCCGGAGAACCGGTTCTACCTGTCAGGATTCGATGGCTCGGCGGGCTACCTGCTGGTCACTGCCGGCGGCGCAACCCTGGCCACCGACTTCCGTTACACGGAGCAGGCGGAAAGGCAAGCGCCTGACTTCAGCATCTTCCAGATAACCGGTCCGATATCCGCCTGGCTTCCCGGACTTGTTGCCGGAGTGGACTCCGGCAAGCTCGGTTTTGAGGCCGGGGATGTCAGCTTCGTCCTGCACCGACAACTGACTGAAGTGCTGGCCGAGACCAACCCAAACCTTGACCTTACCCCTGTTGATGGAATGGTGGAATCGCTACGGGCTACCAAGGAACCCGCCGAGATTGATACAATATCTCAAGCCGCTGCAATATCCGATAGCGCCCTTGAACAGGTTGCGAACAGAATACAACCGGGGATAACGGAGAAGGAGGTCGCCTGGGAACTGGAGAAGTCCATGCGGGAGTCCGGCAGCGAAGGAATGCCGTTCGATATCATTGTCGCTTCCGGCCCCAATGCCGCCCTGCCCCACCACCACCCTTCCGACCGCCGGATTCAGGCAGGTGAACCGATAGTCATCGACATGGGGGCCAGAGTCGGCGGCTATTGCAGCGACCTCAGCCGTACACTCTGCCTGGGCACGCCGGATGATACTTTCAGACGGGTCTACAATACCGTTCTGGAAGCCCAACTGGTGGCAATCGAGGGCATCCGGGAAGGCATCAGTGGCCACGAAGCGGACAGCCTTGCTCGCAAGGTAATCGAGCAGGCAGGATATGGCGAAGCATTCGGGCACTCCCTCGGTCACGGTGTCGGGCTGGCAGCACACGAGGAGCCACGTCTCGGTTCGAACGCCACCGATGCACTGGGAGCGAACATGGTCTTCAGCATTGAACCCGGAATCTATCTCACCGGCTGGGGAGGGGTGAGGATTGAAGATCTGGCAGTCATGGAAAACGGTAAGGCAAGGCTGCTTTCCAGGGCAATAAAACTGAACATGACCGGAGGTCAAAGTCTGATATGATAAGCGGTTCCGAATTGAGAAAGGGCATAGTTATTGAACTGGACGGAAAGCTCTACCAGGTAATGGACTACCAGCACATCAAGCAGAAGCGGACCGCCCTGGCAAAAGTGAAATTACGTGATGTCCAGGGTGGACATACCTTTGAACGGTCTTTTCAGTCGAACGATAAACTGGTCCGGGCACGCATCGAACTTCGGGAAATGCAATACCTGTACCGGGACGGGGACATCCACTACTTCATGGACCAGGAGAACTATGAGCAGATCTCCCTTGGTACCGACCAGCTTGGTGATGCCATCAACTACATGAAGGAGGGTATGTCGCTCCAGATGTCCAACTACAAAGGAGAGGTGATTGGTGTCGAATTGCCGATTACGATTGAGCTTGAGGTAGCAGCTACCGACCCCGGCTTCAAGGGAGATACCGCAACCTCGGGCACCAAGCCCGCCACACTGGAGACAGGTATCATCGTCCAGGTACCTCTATTTATCAATCAGGGAGATGTTATCAAGGTAGACACCCGAACGGGGGTCTATCTGGAAAGGGCTGCTTGAGTTGTTTAAAGCTGACCTGCATATTCACACAAGGTATTCCATGGACTGCAATACACCGCTGGAGAGTATCATCACTCGCTGTAATGAACTGGGCATAAACTGCATCGCCATTGCCGACCACGGCACCATCGAGGGGGCACTGAAGATGCAGGAGCTAGCCCCCTTTACAGTGCTGGTTGCCGAGGAGATTCTGACCCCACAGGGTGAGATAATGGGCGTCTTTCTCAAGCAGACCATACCCACCTGCAAATCGGCCATAGAGGCAATAGAGCGCATCCGTGCGCAGGATGCCCTGGTCTGCATACCGCACCCATTCGATACCTTTCGTGGTCTGAGAATGAACCAGAGAGAAGTCGAAGAGCTTGTGGGTGAGATAGACATTATCGAAGCCTTCAACGCCAGATGCCCTTTTCCCTGGCCGACAACAAAGGCAACAACATTTGCCGACAGACATGGTATTGTTAAATCTGCCGGCAGCGATGCTCATTCCCCGGCAGAGATAGGCAACGCATATGTGGAAATGCCCGAATTCAGTGACAAGGAAGGGTGCCTCCAGGCACTGGCAAAAGGCAAGATAAGAGGATTCCGGTCAAATCCCCTCGTCCACTTCCGCACCCTCTGGGCTAAGCTCATGAGGGCCTTCTAAGAACAGGCTTCTCTACAGAGAGCCTCCTTACAAGGGTATTTCGAAGGAGGACGGAAATGTACAAGCTGGGCTGGTTCTCCACGGGCAGAGGCGAAGGTTCTAAGGGGCTTCTCCGGGCTGCACAGTCTGCAATAACTTCAGGTGAACTCGAAGCAGAGATAGAGTTCGTCTTCTGCAGCCGTGAGCGTGGTGAGACCGAACCTACCGACCAGTTTCTCCAGATGGTCGAGGACTACGGGATTCCCCTGGTCTGTTTCTCCTACCAGAAGTACCGCCGTGCCAGGGGCGAGCGCACTCCACCACCGGGGTCGCCGATGCCACAGTGGCGACTCGACTACGATAAAGAGAGTATGGCCCGCCTGAAGGACTTCCTACCCGACCTTTGTGTGCTGGCCGGTTACCTGCTTATCCTCGGTAAAGAAATGGCCCGCAAGTATAACATAATCAACCTTCACCCGGCAGCTCCAGACGGACCTCTCGGCCTGATGTGGCAGGACGTTATCTGGAAGCTCATCGAGACCGATGCCGATGAGACCGGGGCCATGATGCACCTGGCTATTCCCGAACTGGACGAAGGACCGGTGGTGACATACTGCAAGTTCCCGATAAAGGGCGGCGCCTTCAACGAACACTGGCGGGATATCAGGCAGCGCTCCCTCGACGAGGCACGCGCTACGCAGGGTGAGAACAACCCCTTATTCAAACTCATACGGCAGAACGGGGTTATCCGTGAGGTCCCACTGGTACTGTCCACCATCCGGGCATTCAGCCAGGGCATGGTGAAGATAGACCCAGACCGGGAAATCACGGACGCCGAAGGCAATGTTATCGACGGCTATGACCTGACCTCCGAGATTAACGAGCTTATAGCCGGGAATAGCGGCTGACAGGTGCATAACCTGACCATGCCAGCGGGCACGGCAAGGAGAATATCATGTCCGAGCGAATAAGGGCCCCATTCTCCGGTAGATGGGATGTACGGACCGGCTCCCCGAGGAAGCTGTGGCGGTCTCTCCATGATTTTCTGGAGGACAGCGGCTTTGCACATGAATACCATGAACTGATACTTGCCGAGAGTCCCATTGAGGGCACGGCCACCTTTAGTGACTGGCTCGTTGGCCACAAGGACCGTCAGAGGCTGTCTTCGTTCTGGTTCCTCCGTATTCTGGTGGGCACCCTGCTCTGCGTGACGATACTACTGATTCCACTCGGAATTCCGTTAGTAAGGAGCCGGACACGGACGGTCAGGACGTGGGCCAGGATTGGTGTCGAGGGTGAGGTCTACCGTACCCGGGGCGCCGATATGAGGAGCAGCCATGCATCGGAAGTGCTCGATGTTGCTGCCGACGCCAGGATTACGCTGGACATACTGGGCGGTGAACCCGGTAAGGCCGGTGAAACCGGTAAGGACAGTGACTACGAGATAGCGAAGCCCACTGAAGACCGGGGGGAGATTAAGGCTGTCCGGCACGAGTTTGAAGAGCTTCGGTACAGAGTAGACCAACTCTTACCCGGGGAGACCCTGCCAAGCACCGAGTTACGCGAAGTATAAGTTTGCCGGGCGACCAAACCCATCGGCAGACTGGCACAATACCTTCTGCGACTATTTCTTGGCCTTGACCTTTTCCTTGTCCTTGTCCTCACTCGGCTTGGTCAGGATTTCATCGACTATCCCGTACTCGACTGCCTGCGTGGGGTCGAGGTAGAAATCGCGGTCGGTATCGTGGACTATCTTCTCCATCGTCTGCCCCGTGTGCTTCGCTATTATACCCCGAATCAGCTCCTGCATCCGCATTATCTCACGGGCAGCAATCTCAATATCCGACGCCTGTCCCTGCGCACCACCAGCCGCCTGGTGCATGTGAATGGTGGCATTGGGTAAAGCAAAGCGTTTCCCCTTGGCTCCGGAACAGAGTAACAGGGTTCCCATGCTGGCCGCCAGTCCGACACAGATGGTTGAAACATCGGGACGGATAAGCTGCATGGTATCGTAAATCGCCAGTCCGGCACTGATTATGCCGCCGGGACAGTGGATATAAAGATTGATGTCCTTGTCCGGGTCCTCCCGTTCAAGATAGAGCAGCTGAGCAATAACCACGTTGGCTACCTGGTCGTTTATCGGCATACCGAGCATGACGATACGCTCTCTCAGCAGCAGCGAGTATATGTCAAAAGCGCGTTCTCCTCTGGTCCCGGTCTCAATGACCATCGGGATAACATTCATCGGATTGGTGTTCATTTCTCCTCCTTCTGTGACGCCTCGGTCTCCCCCGAATCCCGCACGATTTCCACCAGTTTCTCCACGGTCTTCCGGGTAAGCAGTGTCGCTTGTATTGATTCCCGCATCTGCGGTGTATTCAGTGTCTTTTGCAGTTCCTCTTTTCTGTCCTCAGCAGTGTCCTTGGTCACCCGCGAAATCTCAGCATCGATATCCGCTCCCTCCACCTCGATGTTCTCCTCTTCCGAGAGCTTCATAAGTGCAAGCGACTCGGCCACCCTCTTTGTAGCTATCGGGCGTAGCTCCTCGTGCAACTCCTCCTCCGTCTTCCTGGCACTCCTGAGGTACTGCTCAAACGAAAGTCCCTGCATCTGGAGAGTCCTTGCCTGGTCTTCCATCAGCCGGTGAATCTCCGTCTCCACCAGCACGGGCGGGAACTCCACCTCACTTACCTCCACCACAGCTTCGATTGCCCGTTGCTCGAAATCCATTCTGGTCCTGTCTTCAGCCCTGCTCTCGAGGTCGCTGCGAATCCGTTTGCGCAACTCCTCCACGCTCCCTATCTCAGCCTCAACCTGTGTGGCAAACTCGTCGGTCACCTCGGGCAGGTTCTCCTCTTTTATCTCCGGAACGCTTACCTTAAAAACAACCTCTTTACCAACCAGTTCACTCTGCGAGTAGCCTTCGGGGAACTGGAGGTTGAACTCCTTCTCGTCACCTCTGTTCATCCCCACGAGCTGCTCGGCAAATCCCGGGGCCGGGGTCTGTGAATCTGCTATCAGGCGATACCGGGCACCCTTCTGGTTGATGTACGGCTCTCCGTCAATCGTGCTCTCAACGTCCAGATTCAGCAGGTCATCCAGCTGTGCAGCACGCTCCACCGGTTCCCAGGTGGCATACTGGTGGCGCAGGTCTTCGATCACCCGACCAACAGTCTCTTCGGTTACCTCCACCGGCTCTTCGGTGACCTCAATCTTGTGATAATCGCCCAGGCTGACCACCGGCTTCAGCGGCACCACCGCCTGAAACTTCACCGGGTCGGTTTCGATTACTTCAATCTTCGGTTGGGCAATAGCTTCAAGCTGCTGCTCCTCAATGGCCTTCTCGTAAGCCCGGGGTACCAGGTCTTCCAGCATGTCATTGACCAGACGTTCCTGGCCGACAAACCGCTCTAGTATCGGGCGCGGCGCCTTTCCCTTGCGGAAACCGGGAATATTTACCTGCTTGACCAGCCGGCGGTAGACGTTCTCCGCGGACTCTTCCACCTCAGCAGAATCCATCTCGACGGTCAAATAGGTCTCGTTGTTCTCTGTCTTCTCGTTGGTTACTTTCATTGTTCCGCCGGGCTGTGATTCATTCCTCACGCAGCCGCAGGTGCAGTTCAGCCAGTTGCTCTTCGCTTACCGGTGCAGGAGCATTCAGAGTAAGGTCTGCGGCGTTCTGGTTCTTGGGGAATGCAATCACTTCCCGGATTGTCTCCTCTCCAGCAAGTATCATCACAAAGCGATCAATGCCCGGGGCGATACCACCATGAGGAGGCGCGCCGTACCCGAATGCTTCAAGCATGTGTCCGAAACGTTCGTCAATCTCATCGTCGGTATAACCCAGCAGTTGGAACACCTTCCGCTGTATGTCGCTCCGGTGAATCCTGATACTGCCGCTGGCAAGCTCCAGTCCATTGCAGACGATATCATAGTGCTTGGAGTGCATCTCACCCGGCGCAGTATCCAGCAGGGGGATATCCTCGTCTATTGGCGCGGTAAAGGGGTGGTGCTCCGAGTCCCAGCGTCCTGCAGTCTCATCCCACCTGAATAATGGAAAGTTCTGCACGAAGGCAAACACCAGTGTATCCGGGTCGGTAAGGTTAAGTCGACGGCCCACCTCGAGTCGTAAATCACTCAGGACACGACCGACCATCTTTATATCCCCGGCGGCAATCAGTAGAAGGTCTCCCCTGCTCGCGCCCAGTTTTCGCGCTATTTCCTTTACCTGGTCCAGGGTAAGAAATCTGGCAGCGACCGATTTCACCATATCCATAGTGAGCGAATCAAGGTCACCCGACTCGCTGCCGAGGGATATGGTCAACAACCCTCGTGCTCCGGAATTCTTTGCCAGCTTGTTTAATTCTTCAAGCTGGTTCCGGCTGTACCCGCCACATCCAGGAGCGCGGATACCTTTTACCCTGCCACCTCCGGCAACAGCATCGCGGAATACGCCAAACTCCGAGCCGGCTACTATATCAGACAGGTCACCAAGTTCCAGACCGAAGCGCAGGTCAGGTTTGTCACTACCATAGCGTTCCATGGCGTCTTCATAAGGCAAACGAGGCCACGGTTTGATAATCTTCTTCTCGGGAGTCACCGTTTCTACCAGTGACGTAAACAGTTCTTCCATCAGTTGGAGAATGTCTTCCTCTTCTACGAAGCTCATTTCAAGGTCGAGTTGGGTATGTTCCGGCTGGCGGTCAGCGCGGGTGTCTTCATCCCGAAAGCATTTGGCTATCTGGAAGTATTTTTCTACTCCGGCCACCATCAGCAACTGCTTGAGTTGCTGGGGCGACTGCGGTAGTGCATAGAACTTACCCGGATGGACCCGGCTCGGCACCAGGTAATCACGCGCGCCTTCCGGAGTGCTCTTTATCATTATCGGAGTCTCGATTTCCAGGAAGCCGCGTGCATCCAGGAAGTCACGCATGTACTTCACTGCCCGGTGGCGGAGAATCAGATTTTTCAACATCCGGCTGCGGCGTAGGTCAAGATAGCGGTATTGAAGACGCAGGTTCTCATCGACATCGATATCCCTGTTTATGTAAAACGGCGGGGTCTCCGATGTATTCAGAATGGCGGTGCTATCGGCAATCACCTCTACTTCGCCAGTAGGCATCTGTCTGTTCTCGGTACCGGCGGGACGTAATGCCACCTCACCGGTAACCTGCACCACGTATTCGCTGCGCATGTCGTTCGCTGTTTCGTGGCTGGAGCGGGACACATCCGGATTGAAAACAATCTGCACAATCCCCTCACGGTCTCGCAGGTCAATGAAAATAAGCCCGCCATGGTCACGACGTCGGTCAACCCAGCCGGCCAGTGTTACCTTACTCCCGACGTGCTCCTTTCGGATTTCACCACAATTGTGAGTCTTAAGCAATCCATTCTCCTGGGCAAAATGAGAAAATGCACTAATTGAGTCTATCTAAGCTAAGTATAGCTTACGAGACGTACGTCCTTCAACCTGTCACGCTTGCGTAAAGTATCAACGCAGCCGACCGTAAGGTCGGCTGCGCCTATTCTCCCCTATATTCAGATGGGACATGGGGTCCGGAGCAAATCCATCTATTTCTTATAGATAAGGATATTACAGCCGCCAACGCCCACGTTGTGCTGTAGGCCTACCGTGGGGTTTCCCGGTATCTGCCTCGGTCCGGCATCACCCCTTAGCTGGTGGACAATCTCTATTGCCTGGGCAATACCGGTCGCTCCCATTGGATGCCCCCGACTCTCCAGACCGCCATCGGTATTAACCGGCTTATCACCACCGATGTCCGCCCGGCCTTCCCAGATGAACTGGCCGCCTTCACCGATGGGACAGAACCCGAGCTCCTCCACGGCAAAGACCTCACCGGCACTGAAGGCATCGTGCACCTGGCAAACATCAACGTCCTCGGGACCGATGCTGGCCCTCTCGTAGGCCTCCTTGCTCACCTTGGCAATGAATCCCTCGGCAACATCACCACCAATCCCCACCGGACTGTAGGACGGGGTACCGCTGCCCCAACCGGCAATTGTTATCGGCTTACCACGGAAGCGGTGCGCTACCTCTCTGGCACATATCACTGTCGCCGTCGCTCCATCACTGGACGGGGAACACTGGTACAGGGTGAGTGGGTCGGCAATCATGCGCGCATTGAGCACCTCTTCCAGTGTGACCGGTGTCTGGTACTGGGCATAGGGGTTCAGTGCCCCGTTCTTGTGGCTCTTCACCGCTACCTGGGCATACATCTCCCGGGTGGAGCCGTACTCACTCATGTGCCGTCTGGCCCTCATGGCATACTCCCCGGGCATGATGCCCAGACCCATCAACTGCGAGTAGCTTGCCGAGGCTTCACTCATCGGTGCTCCCAGCAGACCCCGCTGCATCTTCTCCACCCCTGTGCACAGGGCGACATCGTAGAGACCGGCACCCACGACCCAGGTGGCTACCCGGATGGCCGTCGAGGCGCTGGCGCAGGCTTTCTCCACGTTGTCGATGAGGATACCGGACTGGCCTAATTCACCGAAGACGTACTGGCCGGTACCGGTGACCGCCTGCACCCGGCCGCTAAAACCAACCTCGATATCCTTGAACGTACATCCGGCGTCTTCAAATGCGGCCAGGGCAGCTTCACGCACCAGGTCACCCGGACTCTTGTCCGGCCAGCGGCCGAATTTGTGCATCCCGATACCGACGATGCAAACCTCTCTCATGTTCTTCCAGGCTTCAAGAGTACTCATGCCTTCTTCTCCTCCGAAACACTTCTGTTACTTCTGTACAATACGAAACTTGTTTACTATCAGGTCGTTGCCTTCGTCGTCTTCTCTGACCTTCTCAAAGTAGACCTCAATAGGCGCACCCACTGCCACAGAATCCAGATTACCGGTGACTACCCCGTGAGTCTGGCATCCCTCTTCCAGGGCTACGATAACAATCGCGTACGGTACCTGAACCACGGAGAAGGGTAGCTGCTGGTGGACAATCGTATAGCTATATACCGTGCCCTTACCACTCAGAGCCGCCGGTTCCATTTGCTGCCCCGCACAGTTGAGGCAGATGACTCTCGGAGGTGCGAAGTACTTACCGCAGTTACCACACTTACAGCCAACAAGGTATGGTTCTGCCTTGGGGTCCTCCGGTATGATAAACCCTGCCCGCCTCAAGGGGAGCCGTTTTTTACCGGTTGTGGCTTCACTCATCATAATTCTCCTTTCTTACCTTACCTGGACACCTGGCCCTTATCCCCGGAAAAGGCAACGGCTTCTACTTATCCGGGAACTCCTGCTCCGGTCTCACCAATTATAGCAATACCATCTTTCGCCGTCCAATTGACCGGTATTGCGATTAAAACCTCTCGTTGGTACCGATAATCTCAATCAGCATACCATGGGCACTCTTAGGATGAATGAAACGGCGTGCGAGCACCTTCATTCCTTTCTCGTCACAAAGCTTGAAGACCTCCTCCGGGTCGTCCACCTGCAGGCTGTAGTGGTGGATTCCTTCACCGCGGCTGCTGATGTACCGCTCGATAAGGCCACCCTGTCCCCTCGGCTCTAGAAGCTCGAAAAGACTGCCACCAATCTTGACCATGCGTGACAGGAACTCCGGGGTCTCAAGACCACGCTCTCCGACGAACTCCGCCCCGAACATCTCCTTGAGAAAAGCTGCTACCGTGTCAATACTCTGCACTGCAATCCCTACGTGATGGATACCTTGTATCATATACCCTCCTTCTGTCCTGCTGAGACGGCTGACTGCACACCGCCAACCCCGCTACGTTACCGGTGTAAGATACCGGGCATTCTCTTGCCTCCTGAGAATGGCGAGAGACCTGTCACCGGATAATTTCAATCCTGCTCTGCACCGGAGTCGTGCTGCGCTTACCACTAGATATACCTGCCTACCGACTCCGCTACGGCTCGTAACTGGTCCATCAGTCTGGCGAAGTCCGACGGTGTCAATGATTGCAGACCATCTACCAGGGCTTCCTTTGGATTGGGGTGCACCTCGATGAGAAGTCCATCAGCACCGGCGGCCACTGCCGCCCTGGCTATTGCCGGTACCAGCGAGTAGTGACCGGCGGCGTGGCTGGGGTCGACAATTACCGGCAGGTGACTGGCCTTTTTAATCACCGGTATCGCCGAGATGTCCAGCGAG
>DATKWT010000108.1 GCA_035529395.1 Dehalococcoidales bacterium
GGAAAGCCATCGGCAAGTGTCTGAACTAGTTCAGCAACTGTGGAACTGTTGAACCCATCTACAAGGTAAAAACAAACGCTCCCCGCACCGCTATCCGCAAGCGCAGGGAGCGCATTATTTTCCGTAACCGGTCGGGCGGAGATGGTCTAGACTGAAGCTATCTCTACCGCTGGCAGGGTGATGAAAAACCCTTTCGACCATCCCCCTGACCCCCTTCCTAGCCAGGTAGGGGGGGAATATTATATCTGGGGGGCATCCCCAGACCCCTGCCAAAGGGGCTTCGCCCCTTCTGAGGGGCCGAAGCCCCCTTCTGGCAGGGGTCTGGGGGTGTCCCCCAGATATAATCTTTCCCCCCTTCCTGGACAGGAAGGGGGTCAGGGGGATGGTCGAAAGGGTTTTTCATAGGCTTGCTAGAATGACAGGGACTGTAAAGGCATTTGTAAGACACTACACTAGCGCATCTTCCAGACCGGCTTTCTCTTTTCTACGAATGCTCTGGCTCCCTCTACGGCGTCCTCCGACCCCCACACCGAACTGATTAGTCCCTGGCCAAGACGGCGGGCGTAGTCCATCGGCACCTCCAGACCGAGTGTCGTTAGCTGTCTGGTGGTACGCACTGCCAGCGGCGAGTTCTGGCAGATGGTGTCTGCCATCTGTGTGGCCGTGGTTATAAGCTCGGGCAGGGGGACAACCCTGGTTACCAGACCGATACGGAGGGCTTCCTGGGCATCGATTGGTTCCCCGCCGAGCAGCATCCACATGGCGTTGGACAGACCGATGAGGCGGGGCAGGGTGAACATGGCGGTAGGAGGGCACAGGCCTACCTTGACCTCGGCAAGACAAAATGTGGCGTTTGTAGAGCAGATACGGATATCGCAGGCGAGGACACGTTCCATTCCTCCACCGTAAGCCAGACCGTTTACGGCCGCGATGGTGGGTTTGTTGTGTTCGATGGCGGGCCTGCGGGCAAATGGCAGACTGCTTCCACCACGTGAGCTCTGTTCGGCAACCTCTTTCAGGTCCCTTCCTGCGGAGAAAGCCCTTTCACCGGCACCGGTGTAGATGGCCACCCAGGCGTCTTCGTCTTCGGCAAATCCCGTATCCGCATCTCGTAGCTGCAGACCCAGTTCCGTGCCCAGGGCGTTCAGGCGCTCCGGTCTGTTCAGGGTGATATAGGCGATGTGTCCCTTCTTCTCGTACAGTACGTATTCTGGCATTCTGTTCTCTCCTTTCGCTGGACTGATTGCATGCGGGGACGATTTTCCCCCTGTTTTCTGTGTATGCGTACTATACCATATATACTTCGTCTTGATGTCTTACCGCATCGGTGCTCTCGTTCAGACAGATGAGGTGACACAACAGAGTGAGGTATCATTTTCACTGCCCTTGTTGCCGCAAATGCCTTTGGCGATGTCATTGAACCCGGGACGGGGCGCATCCTGGCTGGTCCTCGTCTTACGGACGGGGATACCGGCAGCCAGCGATATCCACTGGGGAACATACAGGAAATTCAGGTAAGGTCGTGGACTCGGCATGGCTACTGTGATTTGCCGGCGGTAAACCTTTACAAAACCTTTATGAATACTTTACGTATAATTTATAAACTTAATATTCGCGTTCATGAAGGCGTGCTATGCTGAATATAGATGTGGCAGGTGTCAGGTTCGGCCACACTGATAGGGAATGAGTATGAAGGCTATCAGGCACTACTTTACCGGTATTCGTAAAATGATATACTCCCTGGTGGCGCTGGTATTACTGGTGGTCGTCGACGGGGGTTTGACGAATGTTCTCGTTAATAGCGGAGCGGTGCGAGAGGGAAACCCTCTCCTGGTGTCTCTGGTAGGTGGTGGAGAATTCCTGGTCTTGAAGTTGGTAGGGGCATTGCTCTGCGCATTCATTCTATGGGATATCTACCGGCAGCGCCCGAAGATGGCAATAATAGGCACTTCCTGTCTGGTGGCAGCGTACGCAGGAATAGTACTCTGGAACCTTTCCCTGCTCCTCGCAAGTCAGTTATAAGTCCCTCTCTTAGTATCCCGGTACCGGCTGCATCCACTGAGTAATAAACCACCTGGTCAATCTCCGATACCTTCATTCCCGGTGTTGAAGACCTCGGGAACACACCGTCCCTCAAGGCTAACCCATTTGAGTCGATAAACTACCCGGTCATGGTGTTTCCGGCATAGTGAAGTTAGTGCCTGCGTCATGTCACATCCCTGCCGTTGGTGGCTGGCGGAGGCACCGGTGATGGCACGGCTTGACGGTAGGCTCTGTACAGAGTATGCTTTCTAACGGTGAAGGAACAAGGATATTCACTCAGGTTAATCTGCAGGAGGTAACAAAAAAATATGGCAGACCAATTCAGGCTTCTCTTCAGCCCGATTAAGGTGGGTGGGATGACAGTGCGCAACCGGATAGTGGTGCCGGGGCATTATCCCGGTTTGCGGGACCCGGATAGCCTGCCCGGAGAGCGAATAACCGCCTACTGGGAGTCTAAGGCCAAGGGTGGAGCAGGCATGATTTGCACCGGTATCTGGGGGGTCCACCGCAGCAGTCCGACCCCGGTACAGGGTGGCTATGAGTTCCACATGGGCCAGTCCAGTCCTCTGCAGGAGCCCGGCGGCATGGATAAACTGAAGAAGTCTGCCGAGGCCATCAAGAAGCACGGCACCTGCTTCATGGTGCAACTCTGGCACGGAGGCAGAAACGCCTACGGCACACTCCACTACGGAGACACGAACTGGGCGCCTTCAGCGATACCGTCTCCCGGTACCGGTCTGGTACCTCACGCAATGACGCGGGATGAGGTGAAGGAGGTTATTGAAGCCTTTGCTGCCGAGGCATACCGATGTAAGCAGGCCGGAGTCGACGGTGTGGAAATACACGGGGCTCACGGCTACCTGATAACTCAGTTCATGTCCCCGGATAGCAATAAACGCACCGATGAATATGGTGGTAGCCATGAGGGGCGCATGAGGTTTGCCTGCGAGATTATCGACGCGGTCAGGGCTGCTGTCGGCCGGGATTTCATGGTCGGCATCAGGGTCAGTGTCGACCAGCTCTCCGGTGGCGGATATGGTATGGACGAAATGAAGGTGATGGCCCCCATGATGACGCGCAGCGGGAACCTGGACTACATCGCTACCGGTGCCGCGATACCTCCCATGTACTTCCCGCCTGGTGCTCTGATGTACAATGCTGCCGGCCTGAAGGAAGTGGTTGACATACCCGTAATCGGTGGTGGTCGGGTGGTCGACCCCGTCCAGGCGGAGAAGATACTGGAAGACCGCCTTGCCGACCTGGTGTTCATGAACCGGGCTCTGATATGTGACCCTGAGTTTGCCAACAAGGCCCGCGAGGGTAGAGTGGATGAAATCCGTAAGTGCATGGGTTGCTCCGAGGGGTGCTGGATGCGCGTTTCGCAGGACAGGAACCCGATGGGAGTGTCCTGTGCTTATAATCCTGCCACTGGTAAGGAGACCATTCCCGGGTGGCTGGAGCTTATTCCGGCAGAAACGAAGAAGCGTGTCATGGTTATTGGCGGCGGTCCCGGTGGTATGGAGACGGCCCGGGTGGCAAAGGCAAGAGGCCATGATGTGTCTCTCTGGGAAAAGGGTGATGAACTGGGTGGACTGGTGAATATCGCGGCCAAGGCACCGGGGAGAGAAGACCTGGCCGAGCTGCCTCGCTTTCACAAGTACCAGTTGAATATGCTGGATGTGGACATCCACCTCAACAGCGAGGTTACCGTTGATACCGTGATGGAACAGAACCCGGATGTAGTCGTGGTGGCCACCGGCTCTTTCCCGCGTGTCCCGGACAATATCCCGGGCATTGAGCAGGACAATGTCATCAAAACCGTACGGGATGTTCTCAACGGGGAGGCCGAAGTTGGGGAGAATGTGCTCATCGTTGACGTGCAGCTCCGCACCGAGGGTATGACCACAGCAGACTTCCTGGCCCAGCAGGGTAAGAAGGTAGAAGTGATATGCCCGTATGAGGAGCCGGGTAGTGGCATAGAGCAATTGACACGGATGTCTCTTGTTCGCCGACTGGCCTGGGCCGGTGTGAAGCTGACGCCGCGCACTTCCCTCAAGGAGATATCCGGTAGCAGCGTTACCGTGATTGATAGCTACACCACGGAAGAGAGGGTGATTGAGAATATCGATACCGTGGTTCTCTCCTATGGAGCCGTGGAGAACAACGCGCTTTATTATGCTCTTAAGGATAAGGTGAAGGAACTCTATGCCGTTGGTGACTGCAACGGGGTCAGGAAGATACTCTGGGCCAGCAACGATGGGGCCACAGTGGCGCGGATGATATAGAACAACCATCGGTCATGGCAGACCCGGGCCCGTATAATCAGGCTCTTCCTGTGTTGCTGGTAATTGTCGGCAGCCGTATGGAAGAGCCTGAACCTGTTCTAATGTAGTGTCTCGTATATATCTTTACGTATGATGGATGTTGATGTCATTCCAGTGCAGGCTGGAATCCAGGGGGCAAACACGTATCCCGGATCGAGTCTAACAGGGTGATGAAAAAGGGGGAGTCCAGAGGGCAGGCCCCTTCTGAGGGGCTCCGCCTCTTCTGAGAGGCGCCCCCTTCTGGCAGGGGTGTCTGGGAGTCATTCTTACAGAATGACGTTAGCAGAATCCGAAACCAGATTCTGCCGGTGTCCCCCAGATATAATCTTTCCCCCCTTCCGCAGAAGGCTCCTTCCTGGCCAGGAAGGGGAAGGCGCCGCCCCTTCTGAGGGGCTCCGCCTCTTCTGAGAGGCGCTCCATCCGGGCCGCACGGGGATTGGTCGAAAGGGTTTTTCATAGGCTTGCTAGAGGGAGACACACGCCTCTTGACGTCCCGGGGGCGAGCATCTATAGTGTGCGGGGCAGGGCGGTACCACGGTAAGAAATCAGGGCTGACGCGGTGGCTGT
>DATKWT010000109.1 GCA_035529395.1 Dehalococcoidales bacterium
TCTACGGGACAGACGTCGATGCACAAATTGCATCCCGTGCATTTGTCCCTGCGTGTGGCAAAAAGTACGTAGTTGCCGTCGATCCTGGGGTCCATCTCCTCCAGCCGCTTCTCCTTGGACATGACACGCGTTACATGGAAGATGGCCTCGGGGCAAATCTGCAAGCACTTCTTACACAGAAAAGGAACAGTACACTTCTCCAGGTCAATCGTTATCTTGGGAAACTTTCTTCCCATTGGCAATGGATAGGTCATGTCCACACCTCCGCGACTGCCGGCACTTCCACGCGTGGTACCAGCCTGATTGCGTCTCGCGGGCAACCGGTCTGGCACAGGCCGCAGCCGTAGCACTTGAACACATCGATGTTAGCCTTCTCGGTGGTAACCTCAAACTTGAGTGCACCCCACTGGCACCGCTGGGCGCAGATGCCACAGCCGTTGCACTTGTCGTAGTCGACCATGGCCACGTAGTGGCCCTTGAGACTGCCAATGCCGAAATCAACGGCATTCCTCAGCGCACCACAGTCCGGGTAATCACACTGGCAGAAACCGCCAATGAACGGTGCGCCAAAGAGCATCAGGATATGGACGAAGCCCCTGCGGTCCATCTCGTGGTTCCACTCTATGGCCTCGTCGACGTTGACGAACGAGACACCGCCTTTGTATCTCTCCGGCCAGCGCTCCCACTTGAGCATACCGACACCCATTCCCATGCAGGTGTACTCCATCTCGTTCCGCTCGTCAATGGCCCGCGAGGCTTTCCGGCAGATACAGGCAATCAGACCGATGGGCGAGGATAGCTCCAGTACCCTGTCAGCGTGCTCAAGCGGCACAATCTGGCTGCCCTGGCCGCGCGACTGCATGATATCGGTGATCCGATGAAACTCCGCGTGGTCGTTGCTCTCGATGGCATTCAGCATGTCGAGTTGTGTCGGGCCGCTTCTTACCCCGGTTTCCAACCCGACTTCCGGCCCCTTGAAACCCTCGCCGGGGGTCCGCAGCTTGTACATGTTCCTGGCATAGTTCCTGGGGTTCAGGTACCAGACCCCGTCGCCGTACCTTGAGTCCCCGAACTGATCACACAGCCAGCACATCGCTTCTACCTCCTACTGTAGTGTCTCCGAGTTCTCTTTACAGTGATTGTTGATAAAAATTCGTCGTAGTAGCCGGTGCCTCATTGTAAAGCTATGTTAGAGACACTACACTACTACTATCGACTATAGTAACCTGTCGGCTGTCTCAAAACAAAGCTGTCCGCGTTCAAACACGCAGTTGGCGCACATCCGGCAATTCAGACACCGCCGCGCTTCCTCAACCGCCTGCCAGAACGTATATCCCAGACTCACCTCCTTGGAAGTCGTTATCGCCTGCTTACCGGAGAGCTTTGGCATTTCCCACTGGTCCCGACGCACCAGATAGGCAGGAACCTGCTCCGGCTTGATTGTGATTATCTCGCGGGTATCATCCACGGCGACAATCGGTTGCCCGCTGAGGTACTGGTCGATGGAGAGCGCCGCCCGCCGGCCGGCCGCCATCGCTTCGGTAACAGTGCCACGACCGGTGGTGATATCACCCGCAGCGAACACACCATCCATACTCGTCTCCCCGGTATCCGGGTTCACGATAACCGTGCCCCTGCCGCTCAGGTTTAGCGAATCGGCGGGCAGTCCGGTAGTGTCCGTCATCTGCCCGATGGCGACAACTACGATATCGGCATCCATGGAGTAGTCACTACCTGCTCCCTCCATGAGAGTCCAGCTCATCCTGCCTTCACTGTCCACCGAGGTGGAGGTCACTCGCTTGAAGTCTATACCACTGGCCCGGGAGCCGTTCCTCGAAGTGAATTGCTGCGGTGCCAGGGACGGATGCATCTTCACACCCTCTCGCTCCGCTTCCTCTATCTCCCAGTCAAAGGCGGGCATGTCGGCACGGCTCTCAAGACAGGCGACGTGCACCTCGTCCGCCCCCAACCGCAGGGCAGTACGGGCAACATCCATTGCTACGGCACCACCACCAATCACGACTACCCTGCCTTTGAGAGATATCAGCCTTCTCTGCTTGGCTTCTATCAGGAAGGGAAGGGCGGTTGTGATACCGGCCAGGTCTGAGCCCGGGATAGGCAGTTCAGCACTCTTCTGAGCACCGATGGCTATCAGGATAGCTCCGTACCCCTGGCGGGCAAGAGCATCCAGACTGACGTCCCTGCCGATGCGTACATTGCAGTGAATCCGGACGCCCAGTGCCGTGATACGGTCAATATCAGCCTTGACGGCTTCTACCGGCAGAAGGAAATCCGGAATCGACGAAGTGAGTATCCCGCCGGGCGTCGGGGCGGCCTCAAAGATGGCCGTACCATACCCCTTATTGACCAGGTCATGAGCCGCGGTCAGTCCTGCCGGCCCGGAACCCACGATAGCCACCCTGGCTTCCTTTGTTCTGGGTACGGGGGACGGCTTCTCACCGCTGGCCCAGTCAGCAGCGAATCGCTTCAGCGCCTGGATAGCTATCGGACTGTCCACATCCTTACGATTACACTCCGTCTCACAGGGATGATGACAGACCCGTCCGCAGATAGACGGCAGGGGATTGGTCTCCCGGATAATAGATATCGCCTTCTTGATGTCGCCTTGAGCGATGGCCATTATGTAGTTGGGAACATCCTGGGTTAGCGGACAAGCCGCTTCACAAGGGGAGTACTTGTCAACCTCAGGCCAGCACCTTTCCCTGTGGATGAAGGCGGGTGTCTCGGGCTTGCGAACAACACTGTAGTACGTCTGAGATGCATACACAACCACTTTCTTAAAGACCCTCCTCAGTAGGTGAAACTGCCCGGTGCCTCACATTCTAGCACTTCACATTATGCCAGTCAACGACAATATGGAAGCCCATTCACTCACGCATATGTATCATCCGAATCATGCGAAGGGGTGTGGTATTGACCACACCCCTTCGTTCGTGTAGCATTTTGTGCCACTGGTACCGGGGACTAGTAGCCCATCTCACTCCTCATGTCCTGGTCAATCCAGATTGTAGAGTGTATGGGGCCGGGTAGCACGGCTCCGGCGCAATGCTCGCCATAGTAGTTTTTAACCCATGGCCAGGCATAACGCAGAATATTGCCTACCGGTAACATTATATACGGACACTGCTCTATCACATAGACGTTCATTTCTTTCAGCATCTGGTTCTGTTTTGCTACATCTGTTTCAATCATGGCTGCCGTCCACGTATCGGTTAGCCAATCGTCGTCGAACAGTGCCGGGTTCCAGGTCTGCCCGGGCAGGTAAGTTTTTCGAAGGACCGAAAATGGATTACCATTTCCAGTGGAGATCTGATACATCTGGGTGTATTCCCGACTGGTCATTACGCTGAGATAGTTGGCATACTCAAGAGATTTCAGCTCGCACTCAACGCCAATTGCATCCCAGTAGTTTGCAAGCATAGCAGCAATGTCAGTCTGGGTGGTACCGGTTGCGCTTATTACCAAATTGGTTTTAAAACCATCGGGATAACCGGCTTCGGCCAGGAGCTCTTTTGCTCTAGTCGGATTATAGTCAAGCAGCATACTGGCTCCCTCAGGAAGTTCATTTATAGGAGTAAAGAGTTTCCAATCGGCGGCATAGGGGAAGCTCAAAATTTCTCCCTGATTACCATAGACGGCAGACGCAAGCATCTCCTCCCTGTTTACGGCCATACTCATTGCCTGGCGGACTCTAATATCAGTAAAGGGTTCGGTGTCCATTCTCATACCCACAGATAGAGGACTGGTCGTTAGCCACGTCCATTTCATTAGCTCAGGGCTTGTATCTTCTAATGTTTGCTCATATATCCACCTGACACTTTCACTGATATCCACCTTTCCGGTGCGCAAAGCCGCCAGTTGTGTGGATTCATCGGGCATGATAGGCCATATCATGGTATCTACAAATGGTAAATCGTACTCCTTGCCGTCAATAACCGTTGTGCCCCAATAATTAGGATTACGGGTATAGGTCTGGGAACTACCTTTAACGTAGTCCGTCAGCATGAAAGGTCCTGTACCACACACGTCCTTCCAATTTGCCGGGTCACCATTCTCAACCAACTCAGGTGGCGCTGATACCATAGTGTAGTATCCCCAGCCGATTCTATAGCCCCAGTTACCGCAATACTCATTGTAGTGTACGTCAACCGTGTATTTATCTACGGCTTCAAATGAATCAATCCAGTCATAGTACAACGCGATTCTCTTGGGGCTCGCCATAGTCCGATTCCAAGAATATACTACGTCGCTGGCTATCAGTTCCCGGGAGCTCATTACGCCCGGTTTATCCTGCCAGTAGACTCCCTCTCGCAGGTGGAAGCGAATGATATTCTGGTCGCTCAATACTTCCCAGCTTTCTGCCAGGCCAGGTCCACCCTCGCAGGCTTCAAAGGGTAACCACGCTTGCTGGGTAAATCTATATTCCTGGGTACCTCTATCGCCCTTCTCTAGATTGGCAGCTAGCAACGTTTCTGCATAGGGTGATGCAGAATGGTTATGCATCCAGGCAATATCAGCCTGGTCCCATGATAGAGGGTCAATAGCCGCATAGACGGTAAGAATCCTGAGTGTCCCGCCATATTGTGGCTCGCCTGTTGGCAGTGTTACCACTACCTCTTCCCCTTCCTCTTCTTCTTCCGCCACTTCTTTTTCCACTACCTTCCCGGTAACGGTTTTTCCCTCTTCTTCTTCTTCCGCAGCAGGTCCGCAAGAGGTCATCACCATCACGGCTGCTAACAAGCAACTCAAGCCCATCCATACAATCCTGTTTTTCACTTTGCTTTTCTCCTTTTTCTTCACTAGTCCAGAATTCTCATTATTTTTCACATCATACCACCTCCTTAAAGACTTATCCTTATATTGTAGCCTTCTCACTAACTTCTGAAGTTTTGGCTTTCCTTACCGTTCTTCTTCCTCCATAACGGCCGAGACCACCCCTGAGTCTCGGGTCAAGCAGGTCTCTAACGGCATCACCAAACATGTTTACTCCATAGACGACGACACTCAGGGCAAGACCAGGCCAGATTGCCATCCAGGGAGCCATAATCATATAAGTGCGGCCTTGTCCACTAAGCATGCCTCCCCAGCTCGGTTGTGGCGGGGGGATCCCGAGTCCAAGGAAGCTCAGACTGGCTTCAGCGAGAATGACGGCTGGTACGCGTACGCTGAACAGGATAATTATGGGAGCCATTATGTTGGGCAGGATATGACTGAGAAGCATTCGTGTATTCGAACAACCAAGAGCCCTAGCAGCTTCCACATAGACATTTTGCTTGATACTGATTACGGCACTTCTAACTATCCTTGAACCAGCGATGCCATATTGAAACCCCAGGACAACTATTACTGTCACCATGCCTGGTTTGAACAGAGAAACAACGACAACGAGAATAATTATCCCGGGAAAGCACATCCAGGCATCAACAAATCTCTGTAGCAACATATCGAACTTCCCACCGACGAAACCGGAAAATATACCCAGTAAAGTAGATACCAGGATAGAGATACTGGTAGCTCCAATACCTACAATCAGGGAGATACGGGCACCGT
>DATKWT010000110.1 GCA_035529395.1 Dehalococcoidales bacterium
CGCTGAGGCTAGCGGCGTCGACATTATCGACCCACGGGATACTCGTCCTCTGCTCTGTGAATTTGTTGAGATGGCACAGAAGATGGTAAAGACGCAGCTCGGGCCCGGTGTTGGGCCCACTTATCATCCGTGACATGTCGATAACGTATGATGAGAACGTTAATCAAGAGGAGAGAAGAATGACGATACCGGACCTGACTCATAATGGCAAAGTGGTACTGATAACGGGTGGCCGGCAGGGCCTGGGCAGGGCAATGGCATTGGCTTTTGCCGAGGCTGGTGCCGATATCGCTATCTGCGACATGGTTACAGATGATGGCCGGCTGAATGCGGTCGCCGGAGAGGTTCGGAGCTTCGATAGACGTGCCCTCACTATGATGGCGGACGTCCGCAACCGAGCCCAGGTGGAGGAAATGGTCAAGAAGGTTCTGGACGAGTTCGGTCGGATTGACGTCCTGATAAACAACGCTGGTGTTTCAGGTGGCGGAATGCTCCTTGACCTGCCTGAGGATGACTGGGATAGAGTCATCGATACCTCCCTCAAGGGCACATACCTCTGCTCCCAGGCGGCAAGCAAGGTGATGATTAAGCAGAGAAGCGGCAACATCATCAACATGGCATCGGTGGGCTCTTACTTGAAGGGAGCGTCTCCTTATGCGATTGCCAAGAAAGGTATAGTCTCGATCACCCAGGGATTGGCACACCTTCTTGGTCCGTACAACATCAGAGTAAACGCAATAGCTCCAGGAGCAATCAGAACGGAGATGACACGGCTCATCTGGGATACCCCTCAGATATTAGAGGCTTATGTGAGCGATACACCTCTCGGTAGAATAGGCGAACCGGAGGATGTTGCACACGTGGCTCTATTCTTAGCATCTGATGCTTCACGCTACACTACAGGGGCAACCATAATGGTTGACGGTGGTATATTACCGGCAAGTGTGCCACGACCTTCTGCACTACAGCAGACTTTTCAATCACAATGAGAGTTTACAGTTTCCCAATCCAAGAACCTGGGGGTGTTGCTAACGTGGCTTTTTCCTGGCTTCCGCTATATCACCGGACACACTCTTAATGTCGAAGGTGATTGACGGGCTTGATATGCGGCATCAGGTTACGTAGTATTCGAATATCTTTGACTCCGGTGATACCTCACTGTGAGTTGAAACAGGCAATCTGACAAAAGGGAGTATGCGGAATGAGTGTGCCAAGTCTATCTCTAGAAGGTAAGGTGGCTATTGTTACCGGGGCTGCCAGCCGCAGGGGGATGGGTCGGGCAATTGCTCTGACTTTTGCCGAAGCCGGGGCCGATGTCGCCGTTAGTGACTTGGTAGTCGACTCGGGGGACCGCAATCTGGGTGCAGTCGCTGAAGAGATAAATAAGTTCGGTCGGCGTTCTCTGGCTATCCAGGCGGATGTCTCAAAGAAAGGTGATGTCGATGACATGGTCCGGCAAGCGACTGACGAGCTTGGCCCGGTTGACATTCTGGTAAATAACGCTGCTATCATCAAGATTTCAACTGTACTTGAGACAGACGAGGATTCCTGGGACAGCGTCATGGATGTCAATCTCAAGAGCTGCTTTCTCTGCTCCAAGGCAGTGAGCAAGGGAATGGTGGAAAGAAAGAGTGGTTGCATCATTAGCATATCCTCAATGAACGCACTGGACGCGGTTCCAGCAAGAGCTAGCTATAATACCTCCAAGGCAGGTATTATTATGCTCACCAGGTCGTTGGCCCGGGAGTTAGGCAGTTATAATATCCGGGTTAACGCTATTGCACCGGGTGCGATTCGAACAGACATGGGCCAACATAACAGGCCCGGAACGGGCGATAAGCACGTGGAGATTGACCCTGAACAAATGAAGCGAATGGAGGCTCAGCTTTTAGCGCGGATACCGCTAGGTCGGATGGCTGAGTCGAGTGAGGTTGCCAGCGCAGCCCTTTTCCTGGCATCCGATGCCGCCAGCTATATCACCGGACACACTCTTAATGTCGAAGGTGGTTGGTTGGCCTGATACCCGGCAGCAGGTCACGCAGTATTCGCATATCTTTGACTTTAGTGGCATGTCACTGTGAGTTGAAACAAGTATTTCTGACTAGAAGGAGGATGAGCAATGAGTGTACCAAGTCTATCTCTGGAAGGTAAGGTAGCCATCGTTACCGGGGCCGCTGGTCTCAGGGGGATTGGCCGAGCAATCGCACTGGTTCTTGCCGAAGCTGGCGCTGATGTCGCCGTTTGTGACAACGTGGTTGATGTTGATGACCGGAATCTGGGAGCGGTAGCGGAAGAGATAAATAAACTCGGTCGGCGTTCTCTGGCTATCAAGGCTGACGTCTCGAAGAAGAGCGATATTGATGATATGACCCGGAAAGTGACAGATGAGCTTGGCCCGGTTGACATTCTGGTGAACAATGCCGCCATACTCGGCGGTGGCTGGGGAGGGCAGGCTTTTGATGCCACCGAAGAGGAGTGGGATGAGGTTATGGCAGTTGGGCTCAAGGGCTACTACCTTTGCGCCAGGGCAATTGGCAAAGGAATGATAGAACGAAAGAGTGGTAATATCATTAACATCGACTCGATTGAGGCTGTCAACTGCATGATTGCGGCAGGGTCTCCATATGGAATTGCCAAAGCAGGTGTCCAGTTTCTTACCAGGACGCTTGCCCGGCAACTGGGCCAGCACAACATCAGGGTCAATTCCATCTGTGCCGGAGGTGCCAAAACGGATATGGGACGGCATCACATGTTCGACAGAGGTCTGGAGCCCGTCAACGTTGACCCGGAACAAGCTAAGCAAAGACAGGCACAGCTATTGGAGCGTATTCCACTGGGACGGATATCTGAGCCGGGTGAGATTGCCAACGTGGCGTTATTTCTTGCCTCTGAGGTTGCCAGTTATGTTACGGGGGCCATTATTGCAGTAGATGGCGGCATGACAGCTTAGCTGACCTCTTAGTGCTTCTGCTGGCTAACCGGTTGCTATTGAGGGATAATAGCTAGCGAACGCATCAGGGTTTGCCCTTGTTCTACAGCGTTTTGGCAATGAATAGAGCCCTTCTATATCTCAACCCACTTATTGAGTGATTTGCCTTAGAGCCTTGAGCGACTGTTGAAGAGTCTTCCTTTTCCGTAGCTCTCGCAGGAGACTCTTCATGATGACATTTCCCTGGACAGTTGCGCGGTGACAAAATCGTAGAACACCGACATTATCACAATCCTCACTACCGAAAGATAATGCCCCCCCAGCAAGCTGAGGGAACCGCTCGCTGAGATTCCGAGGAGGCGGAGCATCCCCTTGGCTAAAGGTAGGGCTCGAGTTTTCTACAGGTCTATATGCTGATACGTAGCGAAACCGTAGCCAGCCCTGATACAGTTTATCATTCTTCCCTGAGGTATCCGTACATTCCTGTCATCATCCAGAATCTGTTTAACCACGGCTGCCGGGTCGTCCGAGTCTATCTCATAAAGAGCAAGGTACGGGGCATCATCATCTTTCGGCTCCGGATTCAGAGTAAGATAACGGTGTGCCTGAATCAGTCCCGGTGTTTCCAGAAGGTCATGAAAATGAGTGTGAAGGTACCAGTCCTTAAACTCATCCTTCCGGGCGGGGTCCGTACAGAAGGTCGGTACCACGAAAAGCGCTTCAGGCATCCCGTCAGGCAGGTGTGTTTCCGGACGTTGCAGCGGTGAAACCGTCCTGCGCATGACCAGGAAGTCCCAAACTGTCACCTGATATACCTTGATGCAATCTATCATTCGTCCCTGTTCAACCCTCTTCCCGTTGTCTTCGAGCATAACATTCTGCATCAGGTCCCAGGGGTCGTCTGAGTCGATACGGTACAGAGTGAGGTATCTGGCCTGACCTTCTCTAAGTTCTTTTGCCACATTTCGGTAGCGGTAGACGTTCTCGATTCCAGAGGTCTCCAGCAGGTCGGGGATATGTACTTTGTTGTACCAGTGGTTGAACTCATATTCCCGCGATTGGTCAGTACAGTCCAAATACTCCAGGGCTATCGTCTTTGTCGGTAACAGTTCGCTCACGAATCCTCCTTCAAGTGTCCAGAATTATCTTATATCACGACGTGCCTTCCGGTGAAGGCAGTACCTTATATAACAGACCTGGGTTGAGTAGTAAGAGTCAGGTTGTTAGTACTCTGTCGGCGACACCGTAGAATTGACTCTATCAGCAGTCTTTACCAGATTTCCCGACTACTCTCGAAATGGGCAGTAAGTACCTTCGCCGGGTCCTCCGTCTCGACTATGTTGGGAAAAGACCTGCCGCCCGGCGGGCCGTACCCACTGGGCACGTACAGCACGAAATCAAGGGACTGTACACCCCTGGAGACAGCATCAACGTAATCTTGTATTGCTGACGGCTTGCTCTGTCGCACGGTACTCCCGGTGTAGCCACCATCATTCAGTTTCTTGTCAGCATACTGGAACGCAGCCCCATAGAGTGACATCAGAACCGGGGTGCCGGTCGGTGACTGCCCGTAAATTCTGGCCAGTACAGACGAGCGTTCGGCAAACTGGAAGCTGGGCCAGTTTCCCTTTCCCCAGGTCATGCCAGGGAACAGAGGGTCCTGGCCCTCCTGAGGTGCTCGCGACATCCCAAAGGCAACTCCGAGCACGGAGGCAAGGTGGAAGGCCCGGAAGATATCATGTCCTTCAGCGTTCCAGTTCTCTCTTGAGTGCCTCAGGAAACTAGCGCTGTTCATGAATTGCCCCCGAAGGAACCCGTACTCTTCGGCAGCACCAAGGTGTGTGGCAATACCTCCAAGGGTGATGAAATAGGTCCAAAATCCGTTTCTCCCCATCTCGTCGAAGTCTATCTGTCCGTCACCGTTCTCATCGAAGGCATCCAGCAATTGTTGTCGATAGGACGACCCGGTTAGAGTGTCGTTTGACTCAAGGTAGGCCATCAGTGTGTGCTGGAGGTACCAGAGAGGAGTCAGTGGGCTGTAGTAGAGTTGAGAAGTGATGAGTTCCACAAACGTTTCGTCTTCTATCCTGCCCAGATGCCCCTGTAATGATGCCAGTGGTGTCTCTGTGACACTGTCCCAACCAACAACGTGATAGTCGAGTTGCCCCAGACCGCGACCGGCAGCATACGCGGGCATTACGTACCGCGATACCGGTGCTTCAATACCATCTCCGGTCACAATGCAGTTCCCATTAAGATGAGGGGTCGGTGCACTCTGCAGGAAGTCGATGGGTAGATTATGCCTCTTTTGAAACTCTCTGGCTTTCTCAAGGGGGACTGTCTTGAACATATACCGGGCACAAGCCAGGTCCAGAGCCACCGGGTCCAAGGAGGCAAAGACGTAGCCTTCCGGCACCGGACCCACGGTCATATCCAGGAGCTCAATACCATCTGACACATGGACCATGAAGACGCCCTGTTCTTTCGTTGCCTTGACTGTGTCCGCTTGTGTTCCCTTCATCCCTGCCGTCCGGGTGACCACGTACTTACCTTCGCTGTCTCTGACCGGCAGTCCTGTTTCTTCATCCAGCTTCACCATCCAGACCGAGTGGGGAAGGCGAGCCTTCATGCCGGGTGAGGGCCTGGCGGGAACGGCATACTTCCACCGGGTGCTATCAGGGTTCCCGTCAGACGTAACCTCCATCGGGATGAGACCAATTCCCAGATTTTTAAGGGCGTTGGTGAAGAGGTCCATACCATGCAGGCGAAGTCGGGGTACGTTAATCAGGACACAACCCGGGTAGTCCTTGATGTCCTCGGCATCGTTCGGGTCTCCGCCGACGATGACCTTGTGCAGGGTTAGCTCTTTATAGTTGGCTCCATCTGGAACGGGAACGTCTCTCCCCTTTGACGGGTCATCGTTAATCCGGTTCAGGTCATATACCATGAGGCGGTCATCGGCCCTGCCCGGTGGGATGTACTCACCGGACACGCTCTCGTGGTGACCGCGCATCGGGTCATCAGTATGAGAAGCATCATGTGACTCGGAGAGGTACAGTCTGGCGAAATAGAATCCCCACCCACCGTAATGCTCACCGTATTTCCCTTCCATGATTGCCTCGGTGGTTACCTTTGCATTGCCACTCAAAGATTTGGTACGCGTAACAGCAGTGGCCGTCATTGTGGTAGATGCCTCCCCGATAGACATACAGTGGTAGGAAATCCCCGGAATATCGTGGAACCATCTCATCAAAGCTGCTGTCACTGTCCAGTTTGACACTGCCATTGCCCCCGGTCCGGCGCCGTGTGTCTCCGGGTCAATTACACCAGGTATCACCATGTTAGGTTTGAAAAGCAGCTTCTTCCCGGCCTTTACCTCGGATTTCACCTTCTCGGCGAAGCCTGTTTCCTCATCGAGTCTGGCTAAAGCGTGGTCCAGGTTCTCATATGTATAGTCTATTTTCTGTTTAATTTCTGCCCAGGCCTCAACATTCGACTCGTTGATGAAGCTCTGCAGTAACGGCGGAATACCCACGTACGCGTTAGCTGCGTCCATCCGGACCACGGCCACGGGTGAACCTGAGAAGTCCGTTACGGTCTTACCAATACTTGAGTTCACTAAATGGCCACTTGCTGAAGTCATGCGTGCCTATGCTCCTCTCCAAAACTAACAATCGCTTGCTCAGGGAATCAGCGGGTTGTCCTTCAGGAAGTCCACGTCCGGCTTGTACCTCACAAAGGTACTGGCTAATTCTACAAAGGGCTCACTGTCAGCCCAGGGAGGACTTGTGAATCCGGGTGGTGAATCGATGTTTGCCTTACGCCAGGCATCGAAGTCTTCGTACCACAATTCGGAGACTCTCACCCAGGGCGAGGGCATTGGCGAGTCCTTCAAAGCACTATGGCTCACGTATTTCAACAAGCCCGGTTGCTGTGCAACTTCTCGGGAGTGGACATCCAGGTACCACTTCTCTCCGTCCTCCAGAGATACCCCTTCCGGGTATCTGAAAACACATACCCAGCGCAGGATAGGCCTTTCCTCGGGAGTAGGGGCCTTGCCCAGAAAATCCTCCGTTGGCATTGCCGGAACCATGGCACCGGCGGCCGGTTGTGCATTATTGGATACCCGTGTGAACGATGAACGGGTAAAGGGCCAACTGAATGGTTTTGCCTCTATGAAGGACTCAATACTGTCATACCACAACTCGGTGAGACGACCGCGTCGCACGCCGAAGCGCTCTGCTTCCGGTGGTGGTTCCTGCGCACGGTAGCTCTCGTAGCGACGCAGCCATGGTCCGAAGAAGCGCAAACACTCCTTGTAGTGGTACCGAAAGTACCACCTGTCTGCCTCAATGGGATCGACCCCGTCCAGGAATCCAATGGCAACCTGTTTGATCATTGCTCTCCTCCTTCGGGACATGCATTCACGGCAATACGTCGGAACCAGTCCATCTCTATATCTACAGCAGCAGGTCCTGTAACAGGTCCGGACGGATGACTATGTTCCGCCATGCGCTGAAGATTCCCTGTTCTGGCGCGGCTGTTGCGACCCGCAATGGTGCGGCGACCCGCAATAGTGCGGCGGAGACATGTCTGCACCAGGAAATGTACTAGGGTCTCAGTACCCGGTATTTGATTCGCCAGCCCTGTGGAGTCTTGACCCACTGGTCCTGGTACACACCGGTCATATACAACCTTGGTGCTTCAGTGGGAACTTGGATTGTGAGTACAAGCATAGTTCGGACACTAGCTGAGTCTGCGGTGAGCTCATCGAAAATAAGACCGGACTGGTGGTGGTAGCTGGTCACCCCTTCACGCCGCTCACTAAGTCGCTGCGCGCAAAAATCGCGCAACTGCTCACGACCTTCAAGCTTCGTAGCTGGTGTGGTTGCACCTGCAGCATAGAACTCCCATAGTCCGTCCTCAGTGAAGACATTTGCCCAGCCTTCGGCGTCACCTGAATCGAACGTGTACGAGTACCGGGCTACCTGCTGTTGTATTGCCAGCATGTCCTCCGTACTCACTGAATCATTCATTTCGCCTCCGTATCCGAATGTGATAGACAGTACCCCTGACTTATAAGTCAGGGGTACTGGTGCAATCTTTCCGCGGTTCTTGAAAATGACCTGTCTGGTCTACTTCAGCTCTTCGGTAGGGTTGTCAGCCCGAATGTATGTACCGACTGGCCCGACCAGTGCGAAATGCCCCGGTTCACTGCGGGAACCATCCGGCATCTTAGCCGTGCCGACGCCCAGATAGATGCCATCTGCCAGTTTGCGAATCTCATCGGTCAGTGTGTTCTCCTGGCCCTCCGGGAGGAGTCGGAGTTGGTAAGCCCCGTAGTACATCATAAGGGAAGGTTTGCCGTCGATGAGCGAGGTCCCCATCTCGGTGGCGAAGCGCATGTATCGCTCAATCTTGCCGCCCGGCCAGCGATAACGATTGTAGCCGTCACCCTTAGTCTTGCTGATGGGCCAGAAGGCCTTACCTAACCAGTAGCCTGTCCGCGAGTTCTCGTTGTACATGATTTCGGCGGTACGCTCCCGTCGCTCTTCATCACCAGCATTTGGGATGACTCCTTCAAATTCCCCGACCAGTTCGGTCATTTCCACCGCCGGACACTGCTTCCACAACTCTATGACCTCTTCCCTGCTGAGTTCCATCAGTTTTTCTTTAGTCCATTGCTCTGTCTTTGCGATAGCCATTTTGTCCTCCTTTGATATTATTAGTTTTCACCAGAGGTGGTATTCATACCTTACGTAATTGCCAAGTCTATTGAATAACTAAAGGGTAGCTAAGTCAACCGGTTGCCCCGTCCGCGACGATTCATATATCCCAAAAAGGATTTTCATCGTGCCCAGGTTGTCGTGTCCGCTGCTGATGGGTTCCTTGCCTTCCCGGCAGCACTCGGCGAAGTGGACGACCTCATTGGTGTAGGGATTGTCACTGAACAGCCCTTCGGGTGGGTCTATCGGAACGAATGGGCGAGATGGCATACCTCCGGGTCCCGCCCCCTCTATGTCGTGCCTGGGGGATGACACCACCGCCGGAGCCTCGTGCTGCTCAAGCGCATTTCCTCCTGTTACAACAGGAGTATAGATGCTGCCTCCGGTACCGAGAATCATTAATTGGAACTGCCAGGGCGTCCGAGTCGTCCAGCTATTGGAGATATGCCCGATAGCTCCGTTCTCGAATTCGATAGTTGCCATGACCCGGTCTTCTGCGCCGCCGGTAAACATCGGGTGGTCCGTCCAGCATTTTGCAGAGACCCGTTTGGCGTCACCGATGAAGTACCGGAAGAGGTCAATGAAATGAGTGGCATTCCATATCAGCGAACCGCCTCCGGCCTGCTTTCCGTCCAGACGCCACCGCATCCCTTCGTTCTGGGTAAACCGCTCGCTTGCTGCCGTTGACCCTGAAACGAGCACCGGTAGCCACGAATCGGAGCGGACGCCCCAGACCTCACCGAGTTCCCCCTCTTGAATCAAGCGTTGCACCCCTACGTAGCTGGGTACATGGCGAAGCTGCTGGCCTACCATGAAGGTCACGCCTGCCTTATCCGTTGCGGCAATGATGTCCCGGCACTCCTGCATCGAAATCGCCATCGGCTTCTCCAGGAGCACGTGTTTGCCGGCTTCAGCCGAAGCAATTGCCAGGTCCCTGTGCCAGTGATGACTGGCGCAGATATCCACGGCCTCGATGTCCGCTTCCTTCAGCATGGTCGCGGCGTCAGTGTAGACGGCATCGATTCCGGCTTGCCTGGCAAACTGGCGGACGGCATCTTCACGAACATCACAGGCCGCCGTTAGTTTCACTTTTTCCGAGGCCCGGTTCATGGCCATCAGGTGTAGCGCGGAAATCGAACCGGTGCCTATCAATCCTACTTTCAGTGCTTCTGCCATTCCACCTCCTTTTTAATCTTCAGTCGGAAATATTCAGGCATGCCGACCGCTGCCGGCACCCGGCGGCTTGGGGGTGCTGAGGGCTTGCACCCTCAGCACCTTTACTAGCGTCCGAACCTGCTTCAGTCCCGCACTCCGGTCATCTCGTATTTCAGGTCCTGGTCAATCCAGAACCGGGCTTGCGTGGCACTAAGTAAACCGCCACCTAAAGAGCCCTCCCCGTTGAAACCTTTATACCACGGCTGTACAAAACCAAAGCTGGGCGTACGGGGCACGATTATCATCCAGTGCTTCGGGATGGCATACGCTTCACAGTCCTGTATGAATTGCACCTGGTCCTCGCTGGTGGAAGCGTTATCCGCTTTCATTACCAGTGCGTCGTAGTCGGGGTCCCCCACCGGGAAACTCCAGGGGTTCCCGCTCCAGAACTGTACCTTTATCCAGGCCATTGGCTCATAATTCACACAGCCATACCAGCTTCCGAGTGGCCCGGCGCTCTTAGAGAAAACCTTACTGGAATAGGCAGCCCAGTCATAGGTCTTGACATCCAGGGTGATACCAAGCTCCTTCCAGTATCCCTGCACGATTTGAAGTACATCGGCATTAACCCAGGATGGGAAAAGGTTGAAATCTAGCTTGAACCCGTTGGGATAGCCGGCCTGTGCCATGAGGTCCTTCGCCCCTTGAAGGTTGTATTCGTAGCCTGCCTTCCACTCATCTGTCCACTGCGAGTACGGCAGATAATAACCTACACAAGCCATTCCTACCTGGCCGTAAGGCGTCGGGTCTGCCAAGCCCTCATAATAGGTATCGGCAATCTCCTCCATGTTGATGGCCATCTGCATCGCCTTGCGCACACGTACGTCATCAAGAGGCGGCAGCGTGGCATCAATAGGATAGACCTGACCTGTGCTAAAGTACCTGTGTTCTACCAGTTCCGGGTTGCTATTACGTATGGTTTTTGCGTTCTCTATGTCAGCGCTCAGGTAGTCAATCTTGCCGGCGCGTAATGCCGCAACCTGGGTCTGGTAGTCCGGTATAACGAGCTGCCTGACCCTGTCAACATATGGAATCTTATTCTCCGGGAACTTCTCGTCATATCCCCAGTAGTCGGGGTTCTTTACCCATGTCCACGAGCTGTCAATCACGTGGTCGAAAATCATGAACGGTCCACTGCCGACCAGGTGGTGCCAGTCATTCAGGTTACCGTATTGCTGTATGACCTCAGGCGGGTAAACCCAACTCCCTTCATAACTCTCGCATAAAAATGTCTTCAGCGCAGTGAGCACTGGTGACTTCAGCTTCACCTCGACGGTATACTTGTCGGTGGCGGTTATCGATTCAAACGGTATGCCAAGCATGCCTGTGGCATTGGGTGTAGCCACGGTGAAGCCGCTGCCCATCCCCAGCGTCCGGTGGTAGGACCACTCGACGTCGTAGGCGGTCAGCTCACGTCCATTCATCGGGGGCAGGTTCTGCCAGTTGACTCCTTCGCGGATGTGGATAACGAAGTGAGTGGGGCTGACCTGCTCCCAGCTTTCGGCTATCTGCCCGCGGTAGATGCTCTCGGGGAAGTAAGACGTGCTCTGCCACGAGAAAATATCCCTGTCTACCGCCCAGTCCGCTATGGCCAGCTTCTCCAGGAAGTAACTGGCGGGCCCAACCCCCGCAGAGCCGTTCCACGGGTCAATATATGGGGGGTCTGTACCGGTCACGAAGGTAAGAGTACCACCGTATTCCGGCTTGGTGACCATTTTGTGGGTTGCCGGGTCCAGCACCATCTCTTTCTTCTTCTCTACCACCACCACCTCCTCTTCTTCCTCTACCTTCGGGGCTTCCTTCTCGATGACTGTCCCTGTTACTGTTTCTCCTTCTTTCTCCTCTTCGACTGTCGCAGCCTGGCAGGATGACAACACCAGCGCCGCCACCATCAGGCAGGTCAGTAGAACCCACAGAGCCTTCTTCTTCATTTATCTTCCTCCTTGACTTCTCAACAGCATTGCTTGCGGCAAGCATCATCGGAGCTCACATCTCACACCTCCATCTCATGAAGAACCGCTGTCTCGCTATCAGCGTTCCTCCTGCCTGTTGTTACGCTTTCTCCACCTTTGCCTGCTTCTTTGCCAGGGCTTTCCTGGCGAGTTTCTCCCCACGGCCTCCGATTCCACCTATGCCGCCCCTCATCCTGGGGTCAAGCAGGTCTCTGAGTGCATCACCAAACATGTTCAACCCGAATATCGTCACGGTAAGGGCGATTCCGGGCCATAACACCAGCCAGGGTGCACTCTCCAGATGGGAAGCATTGCTCCCGGAAATCATACCTCCCCAGCTCGGTACCTCAGGTGG
The DNA here is from genome assembly GCA_035529395.1 of Dehalococcoidales bacterium. NCBI lineage: Bacteria > Bacillati > Chloroflexota > Dehalococcoidia > Dehalococcoidales > Dehalococcoidales bacterium. Next base: position 12,178 of record DATKWT010000110.1, read on the forward strand.
CAGGCCAAGCCCCAGGAAGCTCAGACCTGCCTCCGCCAGGATGTAGCCGCCGATACTCATCGTCCAGCTGACAATTAACATAGGCAGCACGTTTGGCAACACGTGCCGGAAGATCACCCTTGGTGTGGTGCTTCCTATACACCTGGTCGAATCGAAATAGACACTCTCCTTTATCCAGAAGACCAGCGCTCGTGCTCCCCTGGACCCGCCTATGCCGCCGCCAATGCCGAGGACACAAATCAGTTGCACATAACCGGACCCTATCAACCCTATCAGTGTTAGATAGATTACCAGCGTCGGGAAGCATACCCAGGCGTCAACAAATCTCTGCACCACCAGGTCGAACTTACCCCCGATGTAACCGGATGTGAGACCAATGACGGCGCCGAGGGCCGCGCTTATTGCAGTAGCGCTGAGGCCGACAATCATCGAGACACGCGCTCCGTAGATTATCTGGCTGAACATGTCATGTCCCAGCATATCCGTACCCAGCAGCCACATGCCACCCGGTGGGAGCATCCTGGCAGTCAGATGCATTTCACTCAATTCGTAGGGAGCCACGAACTCGCTAAATATTCCGACGAAAAATATGACCAGTACGATGATTGCCCCCACAGTGCCCAGAGGCTTTTCCCGAACCAGCCTCACCATGAAATCAACCACCGGATGACGGCGCCTGTGTGTTGCAGTCAGACTGGAATACGTTTCAGTAGTCTCGGTCATTTCTTATACTCTCATATCCTACCCGTAGCGGATCCGGGGGTCCGCCCACGCATAGCTGATATCCGTCAATATAATAAGCCCCATCCCAATAACGGCATAAATCAGGTTTGTCCCGGAGACAATCAGGTAGTCCCTCTTCATAAGCATATCCAGAAGGTAACGTCCCATCCCGGGAAGAGCGAATATCTGCTCCATTATTACCGAACCGCCGATTAGCACACCTATCTGGGGAATAAACATGGTAAGCAGCGGAATCATAGCGTTTCTCATGGCATGTCTGATAACTACGACCCGCTCGCTGAGTCCTTTAGCCCACGCTGTCCTTACATAATCCTGCCTGATGACCTCCAGGGTTATTGTTCGCATAGTCCTGATCATACCGCCCCATGCCGTTGCACCGGTGAGTATAGCTGGAATAATGAACTGCCTGAGGTTCCCTATCGGGTTCACAACAAAGGGAATATATTCTACGTCCGGCACATAACCCACCCACCGTCCGCCGTAAACAATAAGCATTTTCGCCATCCAGAATGCGGGTGCTGCCATGAAAATTATGGCGGAAACCCGCGCCACGTAATCGAACCAGGCGTTCTGCCGTATCGCTGAATAGACACCTATGGGAATTCCAACTATGTTGATAATAATGATAGACAGGAGACCAAGCTCAAAGGTAACCGGTATCCGTTGCGCCAAATCCTGCGTTAACGGCCGCCCTGTGCGCAGTGATGTTCCCAGGTCTCCATGCAGGATAATATCGCCAATCCAGCGAAAGTACTGCTCGTAAATCGGCACATCCAGACCCAGCCTGTGCTCAAGCGCCTCCCTGTCCACACCTGCTCCCATATTTTCTGCGCCCATTTCTGATAGCATCACATCAATAAGGCTACCCGGCATAAGGCGCACCATCAGGAAAACGGTTACGGTCACTATGAACAGTGTCGGGATGAGCAGCACGATTCTTCTAAGCAGGTATGTACGCATGGTTTAATCCAGCCTAGTAGCTCGCAAGATGCCCCACTTCATCCGCGTCACTCTGGGTTCTGTAGATGGGGGAACCTTTTGATCCACAGCTATCGCCTTCAAGATGAAATCCGTTAGTTGCTTTGTGAAGTCGTCCAGTGACATGAGTCTTCCCAGAAACCACCTGTTGTGAGCCCAGGCAGAACACATCCTGCCGATGAGATGACCGATCAACCGGGGGTTTTCTACTTTGAACTCGCCTGTATCAACACCTTTTGCCAGTAACACCTCAAAGTAATCGGTTACACGGACTGAAGCACCTAACATTTTTCTTCGCCCTTCCCTCTCCAGTCCTATAACCATATGATTGAGGAAATTGTACTCGTCCTGCATTTCATCTACATCTTTTATATAGGTTTGTATGGCCTGACGAAGGGCATCTGTTACGCTTAGAGTTGATAGCCTGCTGTTGATTTCTGCAAAACTCTGTCCGTGTACTTGCTGTGTATAGTCCAGTATCAGGTAGACAATATCCTCTTTAGAGGCGACATAGTTATACAGGCTGCCTTTGCCCATATCACAATGCTCAGCAATTTCGCTCATTGTAGTATGTGCGAAGCCCTTCTCCACGAAAAGCTTCGTCGCGTGGTGAACTATCTGATTTCTGCGTGTATCAACTAATTCCGTGTTTCTCGTAATGGCACGTATGTTTTCAACCATCTCATTTATCCTGTAATTAGCTGATATTTCACCGGCTATATCAGAAAAAGTACCAGAACTGACCAGTCAGTCAACGATGCTTAGTTTATACGTTCACGGTCCTGTTGTCAAGCAGACGGATTGACTGAGATTAAGAAAACGTATAGTATACGGCCAGATCGAGTTTCCACCAGTTATGGGACGCAGCCAAAAAGAGGCAGATGAAAAAGGAGTTTATCATGTCAAACGTAATGCCAACGGACCAGGAGAGAGGTGGCTTTCTCGTTAGTCTTGGTGAGGATGGGTCGACGGAGATTGCCATGGTGGGGGGTAAGGGTGCCAGTCTGGGCAAGCTGGTCAAGGCTGGTTTCCCTGTTCCGTCCGGATTTGTAGTTACGACGAATGCTTATGCGGAGTTTCTTCGTGCAAACGATCTTGAGGTGAAGATAGAGAAGATACTGGGGGACCTCGACTACGGGGACCTCGATGAGCTGGAGAAGGAGACGGCGAAGATTCGGGATGAAATCGTCGGTTGCAGGCTCCCCGATACTCTGGCTGGCGATATTGTGAAGGCGTACGGGCAGCTTGGGAATGAGCCGTACGTTGCCGTGCGTTCCTCAGGGACGGCGGAGGACCTGGAGGGTGCGTCCTTCGCCGGGCAATACGACACGTACCTTGATGTCAGGGGCGGCGACGCGCTGTTGGATGCGGTGCGGCGGTGTTGGGCATCGATGTGGACCGCGCGGGTTACTGCGTATCGTCATAACAAGGGATTCGACCACGGTGATGTCGGCATCGCCGTTGTGGTCCAGACGATGGTCGAACCTGAGGTGGCCGGTGTGATGTTTGTCGGGAATCCCATGAATGCCAGGGCCGATGAGATTGTAATCAACGCGAGCTGGGGTCTCGGTGAAGCGGTGGTGTCGGGCAGCGTCACACCAGATGAGTATGTCGTTGGCCGGGACACGCTGCAGGTCAAACGTCGCAGCCTCGGTTCGAAGGAGCTGCGGGTGGTCCGGGACCGGAAGAACGGGAACGGTACGGTCCGGGAACCCGTGCCCGTCACCCTCCAGGGAGAGCATACGCTTTCGGATGAACAGGCGGGTGTACTTGCGGAGATGGGCCGGCGGGTCACTGCTTACTACGAAGGGCTGCCGCAGGACACCGAGTGGGCGTTGGCGGATGGTTCCTTCTTCCTGCTGCAATCCCGCCCCGTCACCGGTGTGGCGTTCACCTGGGAAGAAGACCTCGACCTGTGGCCGTCAATACCGGAGGAAGAAGACGCCATCTGGACGCGGTCAGCGGCGGACGAGTGGTGGACCGGCGCAATCACACCCTTGATGTGGTCGATCCGCGGCTACTGGATCCACGCCGGTGCCGCTGGCAGCTACCGGCCCTTCGGCATGGGCGACCTTGCTGAGATGCGCTGGATGAAGTACCGGCACGGCACAATGTACTACAACACCAGGGTGGACGCGCTCATGGCCGAATACAGTCTTCCGCCGAGTCTCCGGGAACCCATGCTCCGCAAGCTTCACCCTTCCCAGTTGGACGAGGCTATGAACAAGCCCTTCGATCTCTGGCGGGCAATGAAGATGTTTGCCGATATCGAGATAAATCATCCCGCATGGAGTGGTGTGAACGCTATCGACGCCAAGATCGCTATGGAACGCATGATGCGCAAAGGTGGGGAAAGCTATGACATGCGGCGTGAGATGGTGAAGTCAGTGCACCCTAGTAGAGAGGAGTTGCGGGCCAAGAAAGACGATGAGCTGAGGCAGAGTATCGACGACCTGTTCTTGGGCGTTACATATAGAGAAAGGGAGCGCCCTTCGTTGGAAGAAGGAGCGGGCGTCAGGGGGAGAAGAGGAGGAGGCGGTTGGGGCGCGTTCTTCCTCTACGGCCCTGTTATCCAGGCCCTCCTGGAAGGCGTGATTCGGGACTGGTATGACGGCGACAATCCAAACGCATTTACAGAGGTAATTAGCGGTATTTCCGAACGCACCCAGCAGTTCTACGACGATTACGATTTCTGGAAGCTGGTGGATACAATCAGGCATTCGGAGAAGCTACGCGCCCTGATCAAGGAGTTCGAAGGAGCGGCGTTCTTCGAGGAACTCAAGAACCACGAGGAAGGACGCGCCTTCCTCTCCCAGTACGAGGCGTTCCTGGAGATGAATCTCTACCGAGGCCATGCCGACCGGGATATCTACTACGCGCGTCGTATCGAGGACCCGAATATCGACTACGAGGCGTTGCGCCTGATGGCGACTGCGGATAGTATCGAGTCTCCGGATGAGAGGGAGGAGAAGCTGGTGCAGCGACGCGAAGCCGCAACTGCTGACGTGATTGATAATCTCTCAAAGCAGCCAATCGGTAGTGTGAAGGTAGAGATATTCAAGTTCTTACAGGAATACTGCCTGAAGATATTCATGTCGCGCGATGACGGTCGCTCGATGGGTGATGCGATGACCTTCCGGAAGAAGCTGATACTCGGAGAACTCGGCCGAAGAACGGTGTCTCGCGGTCTGCTGGACGGTGAGGATGACTTCTACTTCCTCTCAATATATGAACTCTGTGAACTGCTTGAGGGGAAGGAGCCGCAGGTCCTTGCCAGGGCAAAGGTTGCTGCCCGCAGGAAAGGCTTCGACCACTTCCGAACCCACGAAGAGGACCCGCCGCTCTTTCTCAAGGGCGATGAGCCGCTGGACCTGGAGCAGCCGGCCGATGGCGCCAGCAGCGGTGTCCTGAGGGGTGTCGGGACCAGTCCCGGACTGGTGACCGGATGCGCCCGAATCGTTCCCACCCAGAAGGACATCGCCCGCCTGGAGCAAGGCGATATCCTTGTCTGCCACGGCACGGACCCGGGCTGGACGTCAGCGTTTAGTATTGTCGTTGCTGTGGTCGCGCAGACGGGGGGTATGCTCGGGCACTTCTCGTGCCTTTCGCGGGAGTACGGCATACCGGCGGTATCACTTCCGAACGCCATGAAGCTCATCGAAGATGGATCCGTCATTACAGTGAACGGCGGCACCGGTGAGATCCGGTTGGCGTCCGTGTAGCAGAAGAAATAATGGCCAGGAGGCTAACGTGGTAGATCTGACGTTAACGGACCAGGAGAGAACTGCGTTTTATCAGGAAATCACCAGGAACCGGGCACTGGACTATTTCTTTGTTTTTGACAACGTCCCCCTGCAATTTATCTACAGGGACAGACTGATTCCCGGTAAACTCACCGACCTGGAAAAGCGCAATAAGGCCATTACGGAAACGCTGTGGCTGGAGGCATATCACCAGTACCTTGTGTGCAATGTCGGCTATCTCCTCCTATATCGAGGGCGGGTACTTCAGATGGTGTTCCAGGTCCATCAAATCGGTGCCGGCACATTCGCACCGCCAGCGGAGGAAAGCCGTCAGTTTCAGGCAACCGTTGAAGACGTGCAGGCCAGCTTCGATACGTGGATGGCAAATACGGGATGGAAGATGGCTGATGATATGCGTAAGCAACCGCCAATGGCCTCGTGGAAGAGCCTTTTGGGCGTTCCGGACCGGACTGTGCGGATTGCTTCGATCATGCCGGTGGGCAACCAGGTCGTGTTGGAGCTCATCAGTACCTGGACTGAAGACGGCGTGCTGAAAGAGGCGGCGTGGGTGGCGGTCCTGATATACGATGTTGATGGTACCGTCCTGCAGGACCGGAGTTACATTGATTTGGCCAACTGGCCGTCCACACGCGGGCGGGAACAACGAAGATCAAGAGCACCACAGAATCAACCGCAAACCACGGGTGCAGGTGTAATGGACGGGTTCTATGAATACCATCGGTCACGGCAAATAAGTGCTGCTGTGACCGATTTGGAAAAGCGAAACCTGTCGATTATCGAAGGGGCCTGGGTCGATGCCCAGAATACCGGTCTCAATACGAAGGTCATCCATCCCGAACGGTTCAGGATGCAATGGCCCGTTCAGAAGTGTTCCTGCAATCTGAACATCGCAAAAGAAGTGGAGGCCATCGTCAAGGAAGCGGCGCCTGACAGAAAAATGCGCCTGGGCCTGACCTATGCCAAGGGGAACCAGGTGGCAGCGGAGGGTGTTGTCTCCTGGACGGAGGACGGCGTCGCCAGGGAGACACCTTTTATATCCTTCCTCCTGCTGGATCAGGACGGCCTGATAATCCGTGACCGGCGGTACATTACGCTGGCCAACTGGCCGGGAGCAGACAAGATGGCCGCGCGACTTGGTTTGTAGGAAGGCTACAGTCCTGCAAGGGCAAGAAAGGGAAGGACCGCAAGAAAGACTGGGGGAAGACTAGCAGGGACGAAGTTTACAATTCGGACATCTGTTGCATCTGTACCCTTGGTTGAATGCGAACGGCGATTGTTACTTCAACCACACAAAACGTCAGAATGTTCAATCCAGCCGAGGTTACAGTTGTACGGAAGGTGACATTACGCCGGCCGGGGGCAGCTTCATGCGGTCAAATTGTTGTGGTTGGGCTTGTCTATATTACTGAAATAACAAGAGGACGGTATAGACCTTGCCACCGGTAATACTGAAGCCCACTACCGCGCGACGGGTCGCATAGTGCTGGGCTCCGTGATACCCGGCTGGCCCGACGTTGCGCGCTGACAGCCCCAGACGAGGGTCTTAAGAAGCCTTTGGATAAGAAGTGGCCTAGATTCCGGCAGCAGCCAGGATGTCGGGAACCACTTCCTCTCTACCGATGGCCATGATGTGGACGCCGTCGCAGACGGAGTCTCTCTTCAAACCGGCAATCATCCGCCCGGCAATCTCGATGCCTTTGGCCAATGCCCCGCCCTTGGGTGCGGCTGCCAGCTCGTCGATCAGATTCTGGGGCACGAAGATGCCGGGAACGTTCTCGGTCATGTACCGCGCCATTCTGGCTGATGAGAGCAGGACTATCCCGGCAAGGACTTTGACCGGGAACTGACGAGCGTACTGCATGAAGCTGCTGAACCTGTCCAGGTCGTAGATCGCCTGGGTCTGGAAGAACTCGGCTCCTGATTCTACCTTTTTCTCAAACTTTATTAGCTGAGGCTCGATTGGCTGTGCCTCCGGTGTGACGATGGCGCCGATGCAGAACTCCACTGCTCCATCAAGGTCGTTCCCACCCATGTCCTGCCCTGATTCCATCAGGCGAATGGTCCTCAGCAGCTGCGAGGAATCGAGGTCGAAGACGCCTTTGGCCTCCTTATGGTCGCCCACCAGCACAGCATCCCCGGTGAGACAAAGGACGTTCCGTATTCCCCTGGCATGTGCCAGCAGAAGCTCGGCCTGCAGAGCCAGGCGATTACGGTCGCGACACGTCATTTGCAGAATAGGCTCGCCACCTTGTTCCTTAATGGCGAGGCAGCCACCGATGGACGGGAATCGCATCACTGAACTCTGGTGGTCAGTGACGTTGATCGCGTCGACGCTATCCTTGAGAATATCTATGTGGTGATACATTTTCTCAAGGTTGGTTCCCTTCGGCGGCGCAACCTCGCTGGTGACTACGAACTTGCCAGAATTGAGGGCACTCCTGAATCCGGACGCCATTATACTGCCCACCTCACTCACTGTATTTGGACCATTCTCGGTCTGGGTAATACCTGAGAGTTCCGGGGAGGATGGTATTTTCGCATCAAATCGAGCCTGTCCTGGTCTTTAAGTCGCTGGTAAATGAGAGTCCATGCACAGTCCTTCTCCTTATCTACCTCACACTTACCATCGTTAGTACCACCGCATGGTCCGTTTACCAGTTGTTTGTGGCAGGCCGTTATCGGGCAGATGCCCGCTGTCTCCCCGAGCAGGCACTGGCCACACTGGGCACAGACTTCAGTGAAATAACCCGGGGCATTTTCCACTGCAATGAACAGCGTGTCCAGGGCAGGGATAACAGGATGGTTGATATACAGCCCCATCCGGTGCACGCCCAGCGCACAGGTCATTGCCAGTATACAGCCGGCATCCTGAATAGCCCGGCTGTTTTCCTTCATGGAAACCCCGGTCATTTCATCGCAAGCCGTGGGAATAACCGTCCAGCCACTGACCCGTTTACCCGTTTCCTGGAGACGGTCCTTCATCTCAAGAACCTGGTCAATCCCTCCCGTCCTGGTCATGGTAGTACAGGTACCACAGCCAATAATGAAGAGTCTGTCAAAGCTGGTTAACTGCTCCTTGATCTCCTCAAACTGCTTCAGTCTTGTTATTGATTTCATCATAATCTCCCCGCGGGGCGAACAGCATCACCCGGTTACTTCTCCAGGTCACAGCGCAGGCATCCCTGCGCGACTACCTTTCCAGGTCACAGCGCAGGCATCGCCTGGCTTCCTGTCCGGCTCTCTCCTCAGAGAAGGCAAGTTCTACCTCGGCAAAGCTGGTCTTTCTCTCATGAGTCGGAAGCAGGGACGCCGCCAATCTTGGCTGTTTCTCCCATACCTCATCAGTCTCCAGGTCCGGCAACTCACCACTCACCGGTGATTTGAGATCATACATCTCGACCCGTGAGGTATCACCCCTGATATACTTATCGATGGCGAAAGCCGCCCTCCTGCCGGCAGCGATTGCGTCAATAACCATCCCCGGGCCAGTAACAAAGTCACCACCTGCGAATACGCCTTCAACATTCGTGGCAAGGGTATTACTATCAACAACCAGGGTCTCCCAGCGAGTCCTTTCCAGGGCACTGTCCACAGGCAGGAAGGAAAGGTCGGGAGCCTGGCCTACGGCCGCAATTACGTTATCTGCCTCAATAAAGAGTTCCGAGCCGGGAATGGGGAGCGGCCGACGCCGTCCACTCTCATCAGGTTCACCCAGCCTCATCCGGCTGCATTGCAAGCCCGTCACTTCCCAGTCCTGGCTGACTACCCTGGTAGGACTTACCAGGAAATGGACCTGAACACCCTCAGCAATAGCCTGTTCGTACTCCACTTCTGTGACCGGCATCTCTTCCCGGGACCTTCGATAGAAGATATTGACCTCTTCCGCACCGAGTCGGAGGGCGGTACGCGCCGCGTCCAGCGCCACATTACCGCCCCCGATTACGGCTACCCGGCGACCAATCTCCACCTGCCTGCCCGTTTTGATATCCCTGAGGAATCTCAACCCATAGAAGAAACCTTTGATGTCCTCCAGTTCACCGGGTATACCAACACGCTGGCTCCTCTGAGCGCCAGCCGCAATAAATACAGCCTCATAGCCATCTCTCTTGAGGTCTTCCACGGTGAAATTTACCGTAATCGGACTGTTATACCTGATATCCACTCCTCGTTTCGCGATGTAATCAATCTCTTTCTGAATAACCTCTCGAGGCAACCGGAACTCGGGGATCGCCACACTTAACATACCGCCACCCACGGGGAGGGCTTCAAAGGCCGTCACCGGATACCCCATTTGAGCCAGGAAGTAGGCACAGGATAGGCCGGTAGGACCAGCCCCGACTACGGCCACCCGCTGACTGCGCGTCTGCGGGAATGGCTCCGGGTCTTCAGTCACATTCTGAAAGTACCAGTCAGCGGCAAAACGCTTAAGCTCCCTGATGGCAACCGGGTCGTCCAGTTCTCCCCGTCGACACCTGAATTCACAGGGGTGGTTACAGATACGACCGCAGATAGCAGGGAATGGATTACGCTCCCGAATGGTATCTACAGCTTCCTGGTATTCACCGGCAGCAATATGAGCAACGTATTTGGGGACATTTATACCTGCAGGGCAGGTGTGCTGACATGGTGATATCATCAGGGCATCACAGACGGCTGCCGGACACTTCTTTTCCCTTATATGAGCATCAAACTCATCCCGGAAGTATTTTAACGTGGACAACACCGGGTTGGGTGAGGTCTGGCCGAGACCGCACAGTGAGCACTCCTTCACAGCAGCGGCAATATCAAGAAGGTCGTCAATATCCGCGTCACGGCCTTTGCCCTCGGTGATTCTGGTCAGAATCTCCAGCATTTGCCTTGTCCCCAAACGACAGGGCGTGCATTTCCCGCAGGACTCGGACTGGACGAAATTGAGGAAAAATCTGGCGATTTCAACCATACAGGTAGCCTCATCCATGACCACCATACCACCGGAGCCCATTATCGAGCCCAGTCCGGCCAGTGACTCGTAGTCCACGGACGTGTCAATCAGGCGAGCCGGGATGCAGCCTCCCGATGGGCCTCCGGTCTGCACTGCCTTGAAACGCTTGCCCCCTGGAATACCGCCACCAATATCCATAATAATGCGGGACAGAGGGGTACCCATTGGCACTTCTACCAGGCCACTGTTAGCAATCTTCCCGGTAAGGGCAAATACCGCCGTACCTTTGCTTTTCTCAGTACCGATGCCGGCAAACCACTCGGCGCCTCGCTCAATAATCACGGGCACTGAGACCAGTGTTTTCACGTTGTTGATTATCGTGGGTTGTCCGTCCAGACCCGACTGAGGGGGGAAAGGGGGACGAGGGCGGGGCATTCCCCGACGGCTCTCGATGGAAGCAATCAGGGCTGTCTCCTCACCACAAACGAAAGCACCGGCCCCCTCTTCCATATGCACTATAAAATTAAAACCGGAACCCATTACATCATTCCCAATGAATCCATTCTGCTGAGCCTGGCCAAGGGCAGTGACAATTCTATTTACGGCCAATGGGTATTCAGCACGGACATAGATATGACCCTCACTGGCTCCCACAGCATAGGCGGCAATGGTCAGCCCTTCCAGAACAGCGTGCGGGTCCGCCTCCAGGATAGAGCGGTCCATGAAGGCCCCCGGGTCTCCTTCGTCCGCGTTGCAGATGACGTATTTCACCAGGCCGGGCTCTTTCCGACACAACTCCCACTTCATACCAGTGGGGAACCCGGCCCCACCACGCCCACGAAGTCCGGACTTTTTTATCTCCTCAATCACCCGCTCGGGCGTCATGGTGGAAAGGACCTTACGCAAGGCCTGGTAGCCGCCGGCGGTAATGTAGTCTTCAATCCTCTCCGGATTGATATGACCGCAGTTACGCAGGATAACACGCTCCTGGTTACGGTAAAAGTTTATGTCTGAATAGCGTGGTACCGCCTGACCGGTTACCGGGTCATGATAGAAAAGCCGTTCTACCGGTTTGCCGTCCCGAAGGTGTGAGGTTATAATCTCGGAGGCATCCTCTGGTTCTACGTGGGTATAGAAGATACCATCGGGCTCGACGACAACGTTTGGACCTTGCTGGCAGAAACCATGGCACCCGGTGAAATCTACCCCGGCTACCGTAAGTTCCAGGCGGTCTACCTCTGTTTTAAGTGCCTCATAGACGTCATCACCGCCACCGGAGACACATCCTGTCCCGCGACAAACGTAAATAGTACCATGAAGCTCCATGTTGCCTAGTCCTTCCTGCTAAACAATCTGGCTACTTTCTTGGGGTTCATGTGACCGTGAGTAGTCATGTTGACAACCATATTAGGTGCCAGTGCGCAGCAACCAATGCAGGCCACCGTCTCCAGGGTGTACTCGAAGTCAGGGGTGGTCTCGTCCTCCTCGACACCGATCTGTTGCTTGACCAGCTTCAGTATCGTCTTCGCGCCCCGCACGTGACAGGCGGTCCCGCGACACACCCTGACTATGTTCTTCCCCCGTGGTGCGGTATAGATCTGAGCATAGAAGGTAACCACTCCCTGCACCTGACTGGGAAACAGGCCCAGACTCCTGGCAACAAGTGGCACCACTTCAGGGGGGATATAGCCGACCACCCGCTGAATCTCCTGGAGAAGGGGTATCAGTGCCCATCTTCGCTCCCGGTAGTCGGCTATGATACTGTTTACTTGCTCAAGGTCTGCTTTCACATCAGCCATCGGCACTGTTCCTTTCCAGTCTCACGGCATACGCTTTGAGAGACGGTGTCTTCGCCCGGGGGTCCAGCGCTACGTCAAACAGCCCGTTGACCGGACTCTCCGGAAACGACACCGGCATGAAAATGGTCCCTGAGGGTAGCGTATCGGTAACCCTTACGGCAGCAGTCACTTCGCCGACGGGTGAGACGACCTTGACGGCATCACCATCACCGAATCCGAGGTCTCCGGCATCTGCGTCGTTGATCTCCACCCAGGAGTGTGGCGAGAACCTCTTCAAGCGGGAAGCCTTTTGGCTCCTGGTGCCGCCACCAAAGTGGGGCAGCACCGACCCGGACAGCAATGTCAGTGGATATCCGTCTCCCGGCATATTCGCTGGCGGAGCATACTCTACAGGGGAGAACCGCCCGAAGCCGCTGGGGAACAGGCCCTTGTAGAGGCGTCTTCGTTCCGAAAAGCTGCTCTCCGGTTCGGCCCACTCCGGGTCCTCTGTATCCAGGCCGGTGCGGGTGGGGTGCTGGTACAGAGGCACGAGTTCCTCGATCTCGTCCATGACCTTTCGAGGAGTGGAATATGGCATCGGGTGTCCCATCCTCTCGGCCAACCGGAGAATTATCTGCCAGTCCGGCAGACTCCCTCCGGCAGGTTCAATAGCTCTGCGTACCCGCTGGACCCTCCCTTCGAAGTTGGTGAAAGTGCCCTCCTTCTCCGCAAAGCTTGCGGCAGGTAGAACCACCGCTGCCAACTCCGCGGTTTCCGTCTGGAACATGTCGACGACAACGAGGAACTCCAGTGAAGCAAGAGCGTCCCTGACCAGGGAAGGGGACGGGAAGGTTGAAACAGGATTTTCCCCCACAATCAGCATCCCTTTGATTCTTCCTGATGCTGCCTGCTCGATCATCTCCACAGCCGTAAGCCCGACCTCGGTCGGCAACTGGACTCCCCAGCGTACCTCGAAGCTCTTCCTGGCCCGAGCATCGTCCAGGCTCTGGTAGCCGGGCAGCGAATCAGGCAGACTGCCCATGTCACATGCCCCGTGAGCATTATTCTCGCGCTGCAGGGCGAAGATGCCTCCACGTCGACGGCCTATGTTCCCAGTGAGCATGGCTACGTTTGCGAGGGCAGTTACCGCGTCTGTGCCGGTCACGTGCTGGGTGATTCCATTGCCGTAGACGATCGAGGCCCGCTCCGCGCCAGCAAACAGGCGGGCAGCAAGTTGCACATCCCGACCGGGGACACCGGTCCGCTCTTCCATGTTCTCGGGACTGTCTATCTTCAGGCTCTTCACCAGCTCAGCATAACCGTCTGTCCTGCGGGTCACGAACTCCACGTCGAAGAGCTTTTCGTCAATGATTACCTTCGCCAGGCCGTTTATCAGGGCTACATCTGTGCCGATTTTCGGCCTCAACCAGAGGTGAGCGAACTGTGCCAGCTTCGTTTGTCGTGGGTCTACCAGCAGCAGCCTGGCGCCTCCATACTTGACGGCACGCTTGACAGCGTACCCCACCGCCGGAGCGGACGTAACGGGATCGGCTCCAATGACCATTATCACTTCTGACCGTTCCAGGTCGTCAAGGGAGCTTGTCGTGCCCGGAACACCGATAGACCATCCCAGACCGACCCTGCTGGCGGAGTTATACAGTCGGCTGCCGTTGTCGATATTGTTCGTACCCAGGACACCGCGGGCCAGTCTCTGCAGGAGGTAATTCTCTTCGTTGGTGCATTTGGAGGAACCAAGAATAGCCAGGCTCTCGGGGCCATGTTCTTCCTTTATTCGCCCGAATTCGGCAGCCGCTCTATCCAGGGCCTGCTCCCAGGTAACTGCTTCAAGACCTTCCGCCGTTTTGACCAGGGGGCTACCAAGTCTATCCGGACTGTGAATGAAATCGTAGCCGTAGCAGCCCCTCACACAGAGAGTGGCGTGGTTTACTTGACTCTCGGTGCCGGGCCTTACTCGTACCACCCGATTGTTCTTTGTCTCCAGGGATATGCTGCAGCCACAACCGCAGAAAGGGCACACCGTGTCAACAGCAGTGGTAGTCGTTCCCCGGTATGCCCTCTCCTTTTCCATCAGGGCACCGGTGGGACACAGCCCCACGCAGGTCCCGCAGAAGGTGCATTCGGACTTCTCCAGCGGTGTGTCGTTCAGTGTCGCCGGCTTGGAGGCGAATCCCCGGGCAAAGTAGTCGATTGCACCTTCAACAACAAGCTCCTGGTCGGCTCGGATACACTTGGCGCACAGTATGCACTTGGAGAGGTCTCTTTCGATGAACGGGTTGACTTCCTCAATGGTGGCCGACTGGGGGATTCTCTGGAACCGCACCAGCCCGATGCCCATCTCAGAGGCCAGCTTGCGTAGTTGGCAGCCATTGCCTCTGTCGCACACCAGACAGGAATCGGGATGGCTGGCAAGCAGGAGCTGGATGACCGTCTTCCGGCGCTCCATCACCCGCGGGGAACGGGTGTTGACTACCATGCCCGGGCTTATCGGAGAAACACAAGCCGCCAGCAGTTTCCCTGAAGGCTCGTCCTCTACCAGGCACAGCCGACAGGCACCAGTCGGGGTGAGGTGAGAATCATGACACATGGTGGGGATGTCCACGCCTGACTCTTGGGCCAGGTCCAGAATGGTCATACCTGAATGACCGCTTACCTCTACTCCGTCAAGGGTAATTGTAATCGCTTCCACCAATGCCCTCTCGTAACTCCGCTGGAACGACCTGGCTAACTACGTCTAGCCAGGCCTAACTAGGAAGCACTATGTACGAAACGCTTCCCTTGCTTCACTGACCTTATGCCGGCCAGCAGCTGAGAGCTGACGGCCGTTTTAGAAATGAAGCCCAGGGCACCTGCCTGGGAGCTGGCCACAACGTTTTCCTCATCATCGTACTGGGTAAGCATCAGCACCTTGCACAGTGGGCACTGCCTGGATATCTGTTCCGTAGCATCGAGACCATTCATTACTGGCATGATTATGTCCATCAGGACAACGTCAGGGTTAAGCTCGACGCTCTTCGCCAGTGCCTCCCTTCCGTTGACAGCTTCTCCAACCACCTCCACATCCCGCTGTACGGCCAGTACTGCCCGAATCCCGTCCCTGACCATGGCATGGTCGTCAGCTACCAGGACCGTAATCCTTTTGGTGACTCTGTCGAGCAACTTCTCGATACGAGGCAACAGCGCCACTGGCTCGATAGGTTTGGTCAGGAAATCATCGGCATCACATGTTATGCCTTCCTCTCTGCGCCAGCCCTGGACGAGTTGCTTTTCCCGTGGGGCATTGATAACCACGATTGGTATACCGCGGAACGGCGGTGTTTGCTTGAGCCAGTGGTGGAACAGGTATGCGTCTTCTCTGGGCATTATTGTCCCCAGAATAACGAGGTCAGGTCTTTCGTCTCTGGCCATTGCCTGAGCCTGGCTTCTGCTAGCGGCGGTGACAACCTCGTAGGACTTCGTCAGTAGAGCTGCCCGCATGGTCTGCGAGAAACCAGGCTCCTCGTCCACAATCAGTATCTTCGGTTTGTCTGCCATCTTCATCCTCCTTCCCCGGAACCGTCCCCCATACCTGGCGCGGCTGCCAGTCCACAGGTATCGGACCAGTCTTACTTCACAGCATAAGGTGCCCCACTGTCCTTCGCAACGGGGCTTCACCTTGATGGGGAGACATAAGACCCTTGGATTGTCCGGGATTATCCCCTGTCCGGGGGCACTGAGCTAGAGAAGCATGGATGGGCTGTTGATTGACGAGAAGAGGAAGGTTCCAGGGAACCTCGTGGCCGATTGGGGCAGAGTCCAGGACGTGATGGGATGTCCTGAAGTCAGATAGTGATGATGCCTTTCCGCAAGGCATACTTGACCAGGTCAATACGATTGTGGATGCCAAGCTTGGACATGAGTTTGGTCTTATGTCCCTCAACGGTCTTCGGCGTAATCACCAGCGTATCCGCCACTTCCTGCGTGGTGTATCCCTCCACAAGCAGCTTCAGTACGTCTCGTTCCCGGTCCGTCAATTGCTCGTAGGGGTCCTGTCTCGCCCGCCCGCCAGCCTCCTGCTGGAAATCTTCAACCAGGAGCCTGGCGACCGATGGAGAGAGGTAGGAATCTCCCTGGTACACAGAGCGGATACCTACGGTAAGCTCTGAAGATGCTGCTGTCTTGCTGATGAAACCGGAGGCCCCGGACTCAATGACCGGGAACACGTACTCCTTGTCATCATATTGAGTGAGTACCAGCACCCTTGTCCTTGGGAACTCCCTGCGTATCCTGCGTGTGGCTTCCAGTCCCCCCATGACTGGCATGGCTATGTCCATGAGCACTACGTCTGGCTCAAGCTCGCCAATCATCTTGAGGGCTTCGCTCCCGTTGGCGGCCTCACCTACTACCTGTATGTCTCCGGCGAGTGCCAGCAGGGCACAGACGCCATCCCGGACAATGGTATGGTCATCTACCACCAGTACTCTTATTCTCTGCATCCCTGTCACCTTGGGTAATGGGCATTCTTGCCCAGACAGTGGTTCCTTGTCCGGGCTGAGACTCAATGGCACAGGTGCCACCGAGAAGCCCCACTCTCTCCTTCATGCCAAAGACCCCTCGACCGCGGCCGCTCTCTTCAATGTCGGTGATTTCCGAGACATCGAACCCCTGACCATCATCGCTGATGCGCAGGAACAACTCATCGTCCTGATACGTGAGGACAATGGTTGCGTTGTCTGCCCCGGAGTGCTGGGCGATATTGCCTATGGCTCCCTGAGTCCAGCGAAAAAGCCCGGCCTCAACTTCCGGGGGCAGACGTCTGTCCTCCCCTTTGACTTTTACAGACACCTCGATGCCCAGAGAACTGAGGATGTTCTCAGCGTACTGGCGAATGGCAGGAACCAGTCCCAACGTATCCAGCAAGGAAGGGCGGAGGTCACGTATCAGCCTGCCTATCTCCTTATGCACCTGCACCGCCTGGGACTGTACGTTCTTCAACCTGGCTATCAACTCAGGGTCCTGGCTGCCAGACATCTCGGCCCGATCCACCAGTGCCTGCAGCTGGAGGGTCAATCCGGAAAGTGCCTGACTGGTTTCATCGTGGAGTTCACCGGCAAGTCTCCTTCGCTCTTCCTCTTCAGCCATCAGAGTCTGCCTTGCCAGCCGACGGTACCTTTCTCGAGCCCTTCTCAGCCGTTCGTACAACGCTGTGTGTTCAATGGCAATGCCAAGCTGATCCCCGATCGAGTGCAGCAGGTGCATGTCATTCGGGGTGAAGCGGCGCGGCAGGTGGCTGGCAACGTTCATTACGCCCAGAACCTTGTCCCTTGCCCGCAGCGGAACGCTGACGAATGCCTTCAGACCCTCATCACTCACCACGTCTGGGTGCGCAGTACGTGGGTCAGTGGAGATATCCTCCAGGAGAATCGCCTTGCCACTCTGAGCCACCCCACCGGCAATTCCTTCACCCCGATGCAGACGCATTTGCTCAACATATGCTGCGCTCAACCCACGGTGTACCCGGTACGAAAGCATCTGGGTCTGCTCGTCAAGTAGCAGGATACCACCGATAGTGCCGTCCATGATGTCCAGAACAGTATCCAGCGCGACGCCGAGGATGGCATCCAGATCCGTGAGGTCGCTCAGCGCTGCCGATACCCGACTCAAAGCCAGGATCTCCCGCTGACGCCTCTCCAACTCGTCCTGAGTGCTCTGTGACTCCATAGTCTCTACTGCGGTAGGATCTCTCCTTATTTCGACACGGCTGTTGCGTTCGTGTGACTATCGGGGACGGGATACGCGGTGATCTTGAGCTACGTGCTTGGTCGGGCGATGGGCACACCATGAGCGGCGGCTGCCACAGGGTCGCTCGGGGGGACTTCCACAGACAGAAGGACTGGTAGAGATGCAGTTGAGGGTCTGGCCCCGGTCATCCAAGGCCGCACGCGAATACCCATGCATGGAAGACTCGCCTCGCTCACGGAGACTGTGCCACAAGACCAACCTGGCAAACCCACCGCACATAGCTGCCTCCCATTCACGCATTGATAAGGTACAGTACGAGCGATACCTTGTCAAATGCTGATGTGTATCGACTACAAATGGTTCTCACCGTCGGTGAACATCATCTGCGAATGTCGGGCATTGGGGAGCCAATAATAGAGATGATAGAGGCCAACTAACCGTCAGACAGCAACCTATGCCCCCAGAATCTCCTTGTGACTGAGCGCCCTCTCCAGCGAAGTCTGGATCTTCATGTCGAGGAGTTCATCGTCAGCCGAAGGTCTCCCCCACTCCTGAAACCCAGCGATGACACTGAGTAGCAGTAAGCCGCGCTACACGTTCGGGCTGGGCCTGGCCCAGACTTCAAAATCCCTGGAGCGCGACCGGAAGTAGTCGGCGCACTCAGCCCTCGTCCCGGTAGAGCGGCGAGGACGCCTTCATGAAGCGCCGTATAATCCTCATCTCGGCGACTCGCCTCCCGCTGGCGGCTTCCTGTTCATGGCAGGTGGAGCATACAACCTGCTCAAACGTTACCGTACCTCTCACTCGTATGAGGAGAGGAATCGCATTCAGTACCTCCTCATAGGCGTACCCTTTCCCTTGGTGGGAGCCGCACTGGATGCTTTCACTGGCCTGCCCCCGGTTGCCATCTGGGGCAACCTGGTATTCTGCCTTATGTGCGGCATAGCCATTCTCAAATACCACCTGCTGGATATCCGTATCGTCCTCAAGAAAGGCCTGGTCTACCTCTTGCTGAGTGCCATCGTGGGCATCCCCTACGTAGGCACACTGGTAATTGTTAGCCGGCTTGTTGGTGGAACCGGAGCGCTGTGGAAGGTCCATGCCGGTGTGGTACTGCTTGCGGCCATCGCTCTTGGACCGCTGCATAGCTGGGCGCAGAGGATGGTCGACAAGCTGTTCTACCGCGAGAGGTACGACTACCTGAAGGCACTGCAACAGTTCAGTCACGAGACCCATAGCATCGCCAACATACAGAAGCTGGGCTCCAATATGGTCCAGCTTGTTGGCGGTGGGCTCCACGCATCGAGTTCGTGTCTTCTCCTCCCTTCCGAGAACAGAAATGGCTGGGTTGTTACGTCTGACTTCGGCCTCGAGCGTAGTCCCGAGGGAGTCATTCTCAAGCACCGTAGCGCTCTTCTCCGGTGGCTGAAACGCCATGGACGTGTGCTCTTCTCCATAGAATTGGACATCATTCCCGAGCTTGGGGGCATCAGTCGGAGTGAGAGGCAGAGCCTGGACATGCTGGGGGGCGAGCTGTTCGTCCCGATCAGAACGCGTCAGAGCGAACTTTCCGGGGTGCTGGTGCTGGGGAAGAAGCTCAGCCAGCAGCCCTATTCTGAGGAGGACACGAAGCTGATCACGGCAGTGGCCAGTCAGATGGCCATGGCATTCGAAAACGCAAGCTTGTACCGCAGGACGCTGAAAGAGGTAACCGAACGAAGCCAGGCAGAGGAACAGTTCCGCAAGTCGGAGGAGAAACTGCGTCTGATGTTTGAGTCCATGGCCGAAGGGATTGTGGTAACCGATCTCGACGCCAATATTATTGAGACCAACGAGGTGATGGTCAGCATGCACGGTTACGCCAGCAGGGACGAGTTCACCGGGCGGAGTATCGTGATCCTGGTGGCTACCAAAGACCATGCCAGGATCATGGAGGACATGGGAAACACTCTGAACACAGGGTTTACTAGAGGCCTTTACTACGACTTCCTGACCACCGATGGAGTCCAATTCCCCGTCCGGTTGAGTATGGCACTGCTCAAGGATCCCTCAGACAGGCCTGCGGGATTTGTAGTCGTTGCCGAAGACGTCAGCGAATCCAGGAAGATGGAGGAGCAACTCCAACACTCCCAGTTGCTGGCCTCACTGGGAGAGATGACTGCTGGAATAGCCCACGAGGTTAATAACCCATTGGCAACAGTGCTGCTCTACTCTGAGATGCTGATGGACAGCGAAGTGCCCAGAGAGATCAATCGGGACCTGAGAATCGTGCATGATGAAGTGAAGCGGGCCGCGCAAATAATGACCAACCTCCTGACGTACAGCTGCCAGTCGACATCCAAGGTACGCCGCCTCAACCTGAACAATATCCTCAGAAAGGTCACGGACATGCGGCGGTACACGCAGACGGTGCAGAACATCACTGTTTACGTTGACCTACCCGAGGAACAAATCACGGTAAGAGGAAACGCGTCCCAGCTAACCCAGGTCTTCATGAACCTCTTGGTAAACGCCGAGGAGGCTGTGCTTGAGAGTGAGGACAGGACCATTGTCATCACCGCAGGGATCGACGGCGATTGGGTCAAGGTATCCGTCGCGGACACCGGAACCGGCATACCCGAGGAGAATTTGGGCCAGGTGTTTTATCCCTTCTTTAGCACAAAGCGGAACAGGAAGGGCACCGGACTCGGACTGAGCATCTGCTACGGCATAGTCACCGAACACGGGGGGCTGATACACGTGGAGAACAACCCGACGGGTGGTGCTAATTTCTCCGTGGAGTTACCATTGTCAACGAGCCAGAAAAAGGCAAGCCTGTCGGGGCGAGAGCACAGGCGACTGCCGACTCACTATCCCCACGGTAAACCAGCTCCCTTGTCACCGAGTAGCACTTGAGGTGCTGACCCACCTACTGGGATTCGTCTTCGGTGGGAAACATGATCCTCAGTTCCCTGGGTCTCTCGCCAAAAACCACCGCAGTAGACAAGTGCAAAGGTTTTAAAGAAGGCTTTGGCTAGTTTATTCCACTCTTTAACAGGGTGATGAAAAGGTGAGTCCAGAGGGAGCCCCCTCAGAAGGGGGGGAGCCCCCTTATGGCAGGGGTGTCTGGGTGTTATTCTTACAGAATGACGTGGGCAGAATCCGAAACCAGATTCTGCCGGTGTCCCCCAGATATAGTGGGGTTGGTCGAAAGGATTTTTCCTCACTTGCCTAATGGTCGCGGCCCGGAGAGAGCTATATCAATATTGACGGACGAGTATTCCGAGGGCTGTGGTGCCCAGCTGGCATGTCGAGGGACTGTTGCAGGCCATGTAGTTCCTATTGACAAACAAGGAGCCTCATGTTATGGTTACTAGCAACCGTGCTGTCGAAGACAGCAACCCTGCTATGTTCGATAGCAGGCATAATATGGTAAAGGCTGCGAACAGGACTAGTACACTTCCAGCGAGGTTCAGAGAGTCGGGTAAGGTGTGAGCCGATACCGGCGCAGAAGTCGAATGGACCTGGGAGCCGCAAACCGAAAGTGGCCGGTCTGAGACCGGGTAACGAGTAGGCTTTGTCGCCGGGGAAGCGTTATCAATCCCAGGGTATCGGGACCAGCCCCGGTACCTGATTGAGATGGGGCCGACTCCTGACGGGGTCGGGGCCTGTGAATTAGGGTGGCACCGCGGAGATAAACCTCTCGTCCCTTTGGGGATGGGAGGTTTTGAATTTCCTGTAAGTGACAGGAACCAAGAGGAGGTGACGATTTGCTGATAAAATCACTACGCTGGCCCTGCGGGGCCAAATTATAGTGATATGTGGTTGATATTGAAATTACCTGGAATATCTGAAAGGAGAGAAAATGGATAGAGCGAAGTTTATTCTTGATGAAAAGGACATGCCGACTGCCTGGTATAACATCCAGGCGGACCTGCCCGAGCCGCTTCCGCCACTTCTGCATCCAGCCACCAAGGAACCCACGATTCTTCCACCACCACTTTTCGTTGAAGCCCTGAACGAACAGGAGTTCAGCACGGAGCGTTGGATTGACGTCCCGGAAGAGGTGCAGGAAATCTACCGTACCTGGAGACCGACCATCCTGCACCGGGCACACCGCCTGGAGAAAGCGCTGGATACCCCGGCCAAGATATTCTACAAGTATGAGGGTACCAGCCAGGGCGGGAGCCACAAGCCGAACACGGCAGTTGCCCAGGCATACTACAATAAGCAGGCGGGAGTTAAGCGTATAGCCACCGAGACCGGGGCCGGGCAGTGGGGCAGTGCGCTATCGATGGGCTGCATGTTCTTCGGCCTGGAACTCAAGGTCTACATGGTCAGGATCAGCTACAACCAGAAGCCCTACCGCCGCATACTGATGGAGACCTGGGGGGCCACCTGCGTCGCCAGCCCCAGCGAAGATACCAATATCGGGCGCACCATCCTCGGGCAAGACCCGGATTCCCCGGGCAGCCTCGGTATGGCCATTAGTGAAGCGGTAGAGGATGCCGCCACCCATGATGATACCAGGTACTCGCTGGGCAGCGTGCTCAACCACGTGCTGCTTCACAACACAATCAATGGTCTGGAGACAAAGAAGCTGATGGAGGAGCAGACAGACACCTACCCCGATATTATTGTCGGTTGCGTTGGTGGCGGCTCTAACTTTGCCGGAATGTTCCTGCCATTTGTCAAGGACAAGATCGATGGTACCAGACCGGACCTGCGCATTATCTGCGTAGAGCCGACCAGTTGTCCCACGTTGACCAAGGGGCCCCTGGCCTGGGACTTCGGAGATGTTGCCGGTATGGCCCCGATAGCCTTCATGAATACCCTGGGACATGGCTTTATACCACCTCCAGTCCACGCCGGTGGCCTTCGCTATCACGGCATGGCACCCATCATCTGCCACCTGGTGAAGCTCGGTCTGGTTGAAGCCACGGCAGTGCCACAGATGGCCACCTTCGAGGCCGGGGTGACTTTTGCCCGAACCGAAGGCATCCTTTCCGCACCCGAGACCAACCATGCCATCAGGGTAACGATTGACGAAGCCCTGAAATGCAAGCAGACCGGCGAGTCAAAGACCATCCTGCTGGCCCATAGCGGACATGGTCATTTCGACCTGGCGGCTTATGATGCCTATCTATCAGGCAAGCTTGAGGACTATGACTACCCCGAGGAGAAGGTCAAGGAAGCGCTTGCCTCACTACCACAGGTAGACCGGCAGTAGAACAGCCACACCTGGAACACATTCAGGGGGGCAGGCGAAAGCCTGCTCCCCTTCTTCATCAATTCAACAGGACCTTAATGATTCCTTAATAATCTGTTGCTAAGTTAGAGTAACAGACAGCTCCGGCTGCCTTGTCTTGACACTGCTTTCATAGCGGGGTTATCATTAAACTGATGGTGGTGATGTTGATGAAACTCAGGCATTTGGTCCTCTCAATTGCGCTTGTCGTGTCGTTGCTTTTTACCCTCGGTTGTGATCTGATACCGGAGCTGGAATCGTCAGAACCGCAGGAACCACCCGCTACCATAAAAGTTGAAGAGGAAGAGGTAAATCCCATAAACCCTGATTGGGAGGTATCCTCTTCAGGCGACCAATCAGAAGCGCTGCCCAGCATTGCCGATGTTGTTGCCAGGGTCAAACCGTCAGTGGTTGCTATTACCGTTGAGGTAGTGAGCCTTGATGTTTTTAATCGGCAGTACACCCAGGAGGGCGGCGGTTCGGGCTGGATTATCGATGAAAGCGGCATTATCGTGACGAACGCCCACGTTGTCAGCGGCGCGATAAATATCACGGTAACCCTGGATGACGAAAGGGTAATTCCGGTGGATATTACTACTGTGGCCATGGACCCGCAGACGGACCTGGCTGTACTCAAGATAGACGCCGGGAAGCTGCCTGCGGTGGCCGTGGGTGATTCTGACGAACTGAGAGTTGGTGACTGGGTAATCGCCATCGGCAATTCTCTGGGCTTTGGTATAAGGGCAACCCTCGGAATCGTCAGCCAGAACGATGTTGCCGTTAACGAAGAGCTGGGCCAACCGCTCAGGTTAATAGAGACCGATGCGGCCATCAATCCCGGCAACAGCGGGGGGCCGCTGGTGAACGTGGCCGGTGAGGTGATTGGCATCAATAGCGCCAAAATCCAGGCGGTTGAGGTAGAAGGCGTTGGTTGGGCAATCGCCAGCACCGATGCCCTTCCCATCATCCAGAGCCTGATCAAGATGGGCTACGTTGTCCGCCCATGGCTCGGTGTGGGCACCCAGACTGTCAATCCCACCACCGCCTTCTGGCAGCGGCTACCCGTTGATACCGGGGTGCTGATAACCAACGTGGCCGCGGACAGCCCGGCTGACCGGGCGGGACTCGAGGATGGAGATGTCGTCGTCAGCTTCAATGGTGTCCAGGTGACCACCGCCTACGAGATGGTCACCGGTATACACGCCACGGAGGTCGGACAGACGATAGAGATAGTCTACTGGCGGGGTGACCAGAAGCAGACCACACAGGCAACTCTGGTGGAGAGTCCCCCGCCCGAGGGCTAAGCCTCACGCCTCACTCCCAGTTTGATATCATGCCCGACCAGCTTGTAGCTCGCGGTAAAAGCATCCGTCTCCGGCACTCCCTCAGCAAGTTGTCGTGACAGCGTTTCCTGCCTGATGTAGTCGGCCCAGTCCTCCATAACCTGCCTGATATAAGTATCACCTTCGTAGAAGGTGGTGATGTGGTCCGCGATATTGAAACCGGCTGAGCGACGCATTGTCTGGAGCCGGTGCACCACCTCCCGCGCCATGCCTTCTGCGGCCAACTCCGGGGGAATGTCTATGGTTATGCCTGTAGAACCAGCTGCTTCGACTTTCACTTCATAAAGACCCTGTGCAGCCTTCGTGTCTATTACATCCGGAGCTTCGCGAATAATATCCTTTACGTTCAACTCCTCCATTATCTGTAGCTTGACTCTATCCAGGTCGCTCTGACTCTTTATGAGAGTAGTTGATGCCATCGCCAGAGGTTGTCGTACCTTGATGCCGGCCTGACTGCGGGCTGCCCGTCCCTGGTTGCTCACCTTCATCGCCAGGCGCGTAACCTCCGATAGCTTCCCGTCTATCAGCGTCTCGTCGGCAATTGGGAAGTCGGCCAGGTGCACGCTGTCCGGGGCTTCCGGAAAGACGGAACAGACCAGGTTCTGGTATAGCTCCTCGGCGAGGAACGGTGTGAACGGCGCCATTAGCCTGGACAATGTCCCCAGGCACTCGTAGAGTGTGTTATAAGCGGCCAGCTTATCAGCGTCATTCTCACTCTTCCAGAACCGTCTCCGGCTGCGGCGCACATACCAGTTGGACAGGACATTAACGAAGTCCTCTATCTTGCGTCCTGCTCCGGTCGGGTCGT
Source organism: Dehalococcoidales bacterium (assembly GCA_035529395.1). Taxonomy (NCBI): domain Bacteria; kingdom Bacillati; phylum Chloroflexota; class Dehalococcoidia; order Dehalococcoidales; species Dehalococcoidales bacterium. The sequence goes on from DATKWT010000110.1 coordinate 37,480, forward strand.
AGTCATCAAGACCGGCATCGACGTCCCTGACGAGCTGATTAAGCTCGGAGAGTATCCATCGGTCAAGCTCCGAATATTCCAGCAGCGTGTTATCGTGTCCGGGGGTGAACTCGTCTATGTTAGCGTAGGTAATGAAAAAGGAGTAGACATTCCAGAGGGTCATCAGGAGACGCCGCGATATCTCAGTGAGCAGACCTTCGTCAAATCGCATGGAGTTCCCCACGGGTACGGACGTGAAAAAGGACCACCGCAGAGCGTCGGCACCGAACTTATTGATTACGGCCCACGGGTCAACGATATTCCCCTTGCTCTTGCTCATCTTCTCGCCTTTAGCGTCCAGGATATGACCGTGGCAGATAACATTGCGATAACAGGGCCGGTCGAAGAGAAGGGTGGAAATGGCGTGCAGGCTGTAGAACCATCCGCGCGTCTGGTCGATAGCCTCGCAGATATAGTCGGCCGGAAAGCGCCCGTCTTCCAGTAGGGTTTCATTCTCAAATGGGTAGTGGTCCTGGGCCAGTGGCATTGCCCCGGAGTCGAACCAGCAATCGATTACCTCCGGTACCCGCCGCATCTCACCACCACATTCGGTGCACTTAAGCGTTATCCCGTCAACGAAGGGACGGTGCAGGTCCAGGGGTTCCTCCAGTCCGGTGGCGCCCATTTCTCCCAGCTCGCTAACACTACCAACACATTCGAACTTGCCGCAGGACGGGCACTGCCAGACCGGAAGGGGAGTCCCCCAGTAGCGCTCCCGTGAGAATGCCCAGTCGACATTGTTCTTCAGCCAGTCCCCGAAACGGCCGTACTTGATATGCTCCGGGTACCAGTTTATCTCGTCATTACCCCTCAGAAGACTGTCCTTAACGGTGGTAGTCCTGATGTACCAGGTCTGCTTGGCGTAGTAGAGCAGGGGGGCATCACAGCGCCAGCAGAACGGGTAAGTGTGCAGGACTGACTCGCTGCGAAAGAGCAGCCCTCTCTTCTCAAGGTCATCCAGCACCAGCGGGTCGGCGTCTTTGACGAACCTGCCCGAGAAGGGATAGTTGCCGCTGATATTACCCTGGAGGTCGACGTGATGGACGAAATCGAGGTCGTTGTCCTGCCCGGCCTGGTAGTCGACTTCGCCGTAGGCGGGAGCGACATGGACAATGCCGGTACCCTCTTCCATAGAGACGAAGTCAGTGGCAATCACGCGGTAGGTCAGGTTATCGTCCGGCTCCTGCACAGGCAGTTCAGAACGCTCCTGGAAACGCTGTCGCTCCACGTTGAATGAGTCTGGATTGAAAAGCGGTTCGTATCTCACACCGGCCAGCTCTTTCCCCTGGAAAGTCCCTGCCACCGTGCGGTCACCCAGACCTGTCACCAGTAACAGCGCTGATGCCATAATCAGGTACTCACCGTCAACCTCAACGACCGCGTATTCATCATCAGGGGCTACAGCCAGGGCAGTGTTACCCGGCAATGTCCAGGGAGTGGTTGTCCAGGCCAGGAGGTAGGTCTTCTCTTGGCCAACCAGGTCTCGCAGTCTCTCCGGAAGCTCGTCGCCCGAAGGGACGATTCTGAACTTGATGTACACCGAGGGGTCTTCGGTGTTTTCCTTGTAGCCCTGGGCGACCTCATGGGAGCTGAGCGACGTACCACAGCGCGGGCAGTGGGGTGTGACTCTATAGCCCTGGTAGACCAGACCCTTGTCCCACATCTGTTTTATCGCCCACCAGACGGACTCAATGTAGTTGTTGTCCATGGTCACGTAGGCATGCTCCATGTCGGTCCAGTATGCGATGCGCTCAGTCAGGTCTTCAAACTCCTTGATATAGAGGGAGACGCTCTCGCGGCAGCGGTCATTGAATCGCTCGATGCCGTACTCCTCAATATCTGCCTTACCGGAGAAGCCAAGTTCCTTCTCTACCTCCAGCTCTACCGGCAGGCCGTGCGTGTCCCAGCCTCCAATTCGCGGAACGTAGTAGCCTTTCATTGTCTTGTAGCGGGGGATAATGTCTTTAAGGACACGGGGCATTACCCAACTAACGCCAGGCTTGCCGTTGGTGGTGGGTGGGCCTTCATACAGGACGAAACGGGGGCCGTTCCGGCGTTCATCAACACTCCTGATGAACGTATTATTCTTCCGCCACAGGTCGAGTATTCTCTCCTCCACCTGTGGGAAACTCACCCTGCTGCTCACCGGTTGAAACATGGCTATCACCCCCTATAAAGAAAATATCCCGCCCCAAGGGACGGGATTAATTATAACCCGCGGTACCACCCTACTTCTCCGGGAATAGGCCGGAGCACTTATCCAGGGTACGTATTCATACCCCCGTCAGGGATAACGGCTGACGACTCCGGCCAAGTCTACACAACTACCAGCTTCGCTGGTGGCCTTCGGTTGGCAGCTCGGGAGGGATTTTCGGAAAGCCGGCTACGTCTGCTCGCACCATACCAGACTCGCTGGGTACCGGTGTCTCTCCTACTCTTCTCCGTCAACGCACTTACACTTCAAAGGTTAACACGTTATGGAAAACAAAGCAAGTGAAGGGACATTCCATGAACCTGTTTTATTGCCGTAAAGCTAGCTCTGACTACCCTGGTCGGGCAGAATCATTACCTTGCGGGCGTCGCCCTCACCGGTGCTTTCTGTGGTGACATCGGGATGGTCTGTCAGGGCCAGGTGGATGATGCGTCTCTCGTAGGCAGGCATCGGCTCCA